>CALWXY010000168.1 GCA_944385595.1 uncultured Oscillospiraceae bacterium | reverse complement strand
GGTACTGTGATACGCGGGCGGCGGGTGAGCGATACGCAAACCGAAAAAACGACGCGGGGTCTTTCGTCCCCGCGAGATTTCTTTTTGGAAGTGCGAAACCCTTTTTCTTTCTAAAAGAAAAATGGTTTCGCGTCCCGCCCCCGTTTACTTCGAGTGTATCCTCTGCTCGAAGCGGTTTTTGCCGCCGGGTGCGGGCTTGCCCGCGGGGTACTCACCGCCGAAGCAGGCGGCGCAGAAGCCGCGGCACTCGTCGCCGGCCAGCTGCATGGCGTGCTCCATGCTGAGATAGCCCAGCGAGTCCGCGCCGATGATGCTCGCAATCTCCGGCACAGTGTGGTGGTTTGCGATGAGCGTGCCCGCGCTGTCGACGTCGGTGCCGTAGCAGCAGGGCGCGACGAAGGGCGGCGCGCTCACGCGCATGTGGATCTCTTTCGCCCCCGCCGAGCGCAGCAGCTCTATGGTGCGGCGGCAGGTCGTGCCGCGGACTATGGAGTCGTCTATGAGGACAATCCGCTTGCCCTCGATGGCGGAGCGTATGGGGTTCAGCTTGATGCCGACGCCCTCCTCGCGCATGCTCTGCTGCGGCGCTATGAAGGTGCGGCCTATGTACTTGTTCTTGGTGAAGCCCAGCGCGTAGGGGATGCCGGACTCGGCGGCGTAGCCGAGCGCGGCGTCCAGCCCGGAGTCCGGCACGCCGATGACGGCGTCGGCCTCGACGGGGTGCTCCTTGGCGAGGAAGCGCCCCGCCCTCTGGCGCGCGAGCGAGACGCCCGCGCCGTCTATGACGGAGTCGGGGCGGGCGAAGTAGATGTACTCGAACACGCAGAGGCTCGGCTTCGCCTTGTCGCAGTGCGTCCTGATAGAGCGGACGCCGCTCGAGTCGGCGACGACTATCTCGCCGGGGTCCAGCTCGCGCACCAAGCGCGCGCCGACGGCCTCGAGAGCGCAGGACTCCGAGGCAAAGACGACGCTGCCGTCCGGCCTCTCGCCCATGCAGAGCGGGCGGAAGCCGTGCTCGTCGCGCACGGCTATGAGCTTCGCGGGCGAGGATATGACCAGCGAATACGCGCCTTTGAGCTTCTCCATCGCGGCGGAGACGGCGTCCTCGATCGAGGCGCAGCGCAGCCGCTCGCGGACTATGACGTAGGCTATGACCTCGGAGTCCGCCGTGGTGTGGAATATGCAGCCGCTCTCCTCCAGCTCGGTGCGCAGCTCGAAGGCGTTCACGAGGTTGCCGTTGTGCGCGAGGGCGAGGCCGCCCTTGTGGTGGTTTATGACTATGGGCTGGGCGTTGCGGCGGCTGTCGGAGCCGGTGGTCGCATAGCGCACATGGGCGACGGCAATGTTGCCGTCGCCCAGCGCCGCGAGCCGGTCTGGCGTGAACACCTCGCCGACCAGTCCCGTGTCCTTGTGCGAGGTGAAAACCCCGTCGTCGTTTATAACTATGCCCGCGCTCTCCTGACCTCTGTGCTGAAGCGCGTAGAGGCCGAAGTAGCACAGCTGCGCGAGCGCGGCGCGCTCTTTCGAGTAGACGCCGAACACGCCGCACTCCTCGTGCAGATGTCTCTGTTGCATTTGTGTCATCTCCCGCTGTCTCCGTAGTTTGAAAGCACCCTGGCCGAGGGGTCGCTCACGTCGCAGCCCGGCCATGTGCGGTTCGGCATCCAGAAGCCGCGTATCATCTCCGCCTGGCCGGGGTAGTACTTCTCGAAGATCTCCCGGTACAGCAGCGACTCCTTGGTGAAGGGCTGGGCGTGCGTGTATTTTTGGCGCTTTGCCTCGAACTCCGCGTCGGTGTAGAGGCCCTCGGCGTAGTCCTTGAGGTCGTCGACCAGAGAGTGGCCGACGGCGTCGGAGAAGGCGGCCTTCTCGCGCCAGAGTATGTCGTCCGGCAGCCAGTGCTCGCCCTCGAAGGCGTGGCGCAGCAGGTATTTGCCCTTGCCGTAGCGGTTCATCTTCAGCTCCGGGTCTATGGACATGACGTAGCGGACGAAGTCGAGGTCGCCGAACGGCACTCTCGCCTCAAGCGAGTGGACGGAGATGCAGCGGTCGGCGCGGAGCACGTCGTACATATACAGCTCGCGCACGCGCTTTTCCGCCTCGCGCTGGAATTCCTCCGCCGAGGGGGCGAAGTCGGTGTACTTGTAGCCGAACAGCTCGTCGGACACCTCGCCGGTGAGCAGGACGCGGATGTCGGTCTGCTCGTGGATGGCCTTGCATATGAGGTACATGCCCATGCTGGCGCGAATGGTGGTGATGTCGAAGCTGCCGAGCGTGCGGATGACGCTCTCGAGGCTCGAGAGCACGTCGTCTCTGGTGATGATGACCTCGGTGTGCTCGCAGCCGAGGAAGTCGGCCACCTCGCGGGCGTATTTGAGGTCGATGGCGTCGGTGTCCATGCCGATGGCGAAGCTGCGGATGGGGCGCTGCGAGCAGCGCTGCGCTATGGCGCAGACGAGGGAGGAGTCCAGTCCGCCGCTGAGCAGGAAGCCGACCTTGGCGTCGGCCACCATGCGCTTGGTGACGCCCGCGATGAGCTTTTCGCGTATTCCGGCGCAGAGCTCGTCGAGCGGGGCGCTTATGCGCCCCTGGGGCTCAGCGATGTCGCACCAGCGGAAGAAGGTGCCGTCCTTCCAGTAGCAGCCCGGAGGGAAGGGGAGAATGTGCTCCGCGAGTCCGACGAGGTTTATGGCCTCGCTTGCGAAGATGATGTGTCCGGCGGCGTCGTAGCCGTAGAACAGCGGGCGTATGCCTATAGGGTCGCGCGCCGCGATGAAGCTCTTAGTCTCGGCGTCGTAGATGATGAGGGCAAACTCCGCGTCCAGCATATTGAACATGTCGGTGCCGTGCTCGCGCCAGAGGGGGAGCAGCACCTCGCAGTCGGACTCGCTTTTGAATGAGTATTTCGCAGACAGCTCGCGGCGCAGCTTTTCGAAGCCGTAGATCTCGCCGTTGCAGACGAGATAGCTCCCGCCCAGCTCAAACGGCTGCATCCCCTCGGGGTGCAGGCCCATTATGGCGAGGCGGTGGAAGCCGAGCAGCCCTTCGCCGACGTCTATGACGCGGCTGTCGTCAGGCCCGCGCGACTTCGTGCGCTCAAAGCCCTGCATGAACAGCTCCCTGTCAACTTGGGGGGAGCAGTAGCCCATTATGGAGCACATAGTGAAAACCTCCTGTTATTCGACGTCCTGGAGCGCGTCGTAGCCCTCCTCGCCGGTGCGGACCTTCACGACGTTCTCGACGTCGTAGACGAAGATCTTGCCGTCGCCTATGTGGCCGGTGTAGAGCACCTTTTTGGCCGTCTCTATGACGGAGCGCACCGGCACGGCGCTGACGACTATGTCGACCTGAATCTTGGGCAGCAGCGTCGCCTCGATCTGGACGCCGCGGTAGTACTCGGGCCGACCCTTCTGAGCGCCGCAGCCGAGGACGTGCGAGACGGTCATGCCGGTGATGCCTATGCCCATGAGGGCGCTCTTGAGCGCCTCGAAGCGCGACTCGCGGCAGACAATCTCGACTTTGGTGAACTTGTGGCCGTCGGCCCTCGCGGGGGCGGGCTCGGTGCGGACCTGCACCGGCACAGCCTCGCTCGCGGGCACGTCGCCGGTGATGGCCTCGCTGAACGCGGGGTCGACGAAGCTCTCCGGCGTGGTGGCGAAGCCGGCGTAGGCGGTGAGCAGGCCGTGCTCGGAGATGTCGAGACCGGCAATCTCGTCGGCGGCGCTGGCGCGCAGGCCGATGGTGTGCTTGAGAAGCAGGAACACGGCGGTGATGATGACGGCGACGTAGGCCGCGACGGAGACGACGCCGAGCGCCTGCACGCCGAGGAAGTGC
This sequence comes from uncultured Oscillospiraceae bacterium, assembly GCA_944385595.1. GTDB lineage: Bacteria > Bacillota > Clostridia > Oscillospirales > Oscillospiraceae > Heteroscillospira. The sequence continues at coordinate 5,247 of CALWXY010000168.1, read as the reverse complement.
GTGCCGCCGCCGTAGAAGAGACCCTTCTCGGTGGAGACGCCGGTGGCGAAGAGGCCGAGCATTATGGTGCCGAGCGCGCCGCAGACGCCGTGGACGGAGATGGCGCCGACGGGGTCGTCGATTTTGAGCACCTTGTCGAAGAACTCGACGGCAAAGACGATGACTATGCCGAACACGAGACCCATGATTGCGGCGCCGACGGGGGAGACGGCGTCGCAGCCGGCGGTGATGCCGACAAGCCCGGCGAGGGCGGCGTTGTAGGTCATGGAGACGTCGGGCTTGCCGTAGCGCAGCCAGGTGACGATGAGCGCGGCGCAGCAGGCGACGGCGGCGCTGAGGTTGGTGTTGAAGAACACGAGACCCGCGCGCTCGACCAGCTCGTCGGAATCCATGCCGACGGTGGAGGCGCCGTTGAAGCCGAACCAGCAGAACCAGAGGATGAATACGCCGAGGGCGGCGAAGGTGAGGTTGTGGCCGAGTATGGCGCGGGGCTTGCCCTTTTCGTCGTACTTGCCTATGCGGGGGCCGAGGATCTTGGCGCCGATGAGGGCGCAGACGCCGCCGACCATGTGGACGCAGGTGGAGCCTGCGAAATCGTGGAAGCCCAGCTGCGCGAGCCAGCCGCCGCCCCATATCCAGTGGCCGGATATGGGGTAGATGAAGAGCGAGATGGCGGCGCTGTAGAGGCAGTAGGCCGAGAACCTGGTGCGCTCGGCCATTGCGCCGGAGACTATGGTGGCGGAGGTGGCGCAGAACACCGTCTGGAATATGGCGAAGGCCCAGAGGGGAACTCCGGCGGGGAGGATGGAGCTGTAGTCGGCTCTGATCATCGGGTCGAGGCTGCCGATTATGGCGGAGCCGCCGCCGAACATTATGCCGAAGCCGAAGAGCCAGAAGCAGGGCGTGCCTATGCAGAAGTCCATCAGGTTTTTCATCAGGATATTTCCGGTGTTTTTAGCTCTTGTGAAGCCCGCCTCGCACATTGAGAAGCCGGCCTGCATGAAGAATACGAGAGCTGCTCCGAGGAGCACCCAGATGGTGTTTACCGCGCTGTATGTCATTTTAAATCAGTCCTTTCAGAGTGAGGCTCACCTCACGCCGAACAGCAGTTCGCCGTAGGACGGGAAGGGCCAGTAGTCTTTGGCCGTGAGGGTCTCCGCCTCGTCGGCGGCGGCGCGCAGGGCGGCCATGCGGGGGATGATCTCATCGCGGATGGCGTTGGCCTCGGCGGTGATGTCGCCGAGGGCGGTGACGCCGCTGAGCGCCTGCTCAAGCTCGTCGGAGCGCTCGTCGACGGTGTCGGCCAGCTCGCTGAGTCTGGAGATGGTCTTTTTCTCGTAGCGGCAGGCAGCGCCGGGGCAGACCTTGGACTTCGCGGAGGCGCTGCGCGCGAGGGAGGCGGCGTAGGCCTCTATGGCCGGGACGATGGAGCGGCTCGCCATGGAGTGCATGGTCTCCGCCTCGATGACGACGGTCTTGCAGTAGTTCTCGAGCATGATTTCGTAGCGGGAGTGCAGCTCGGCCTCGGAGTAGACCTTTTGGCCGATGAGCATATCCATGTTCTTTTTCTCGAGCAGGCAGGGCATGCAGTCGGGCGTGGTGCGCAGGTTGCTGAGGCCGCGCACCTTGGTGGCCTCCTCGATCCAGGCGTCGTCGTAGCCGTTGCCGTTGAAGATGATGCGCTTGTGCTCGGCAATGGTCTTTTTGATCAGCTCATGCAGGGCGGACTCAAAGTCGCTCGCGCCCTCGAGCGCGTCGGCGAAGCCCTGCAGCACCTCGGCGACGGCGGAGTTCAGCATGATGTTCGCGCAGGCGATGGAGTTCGACGAGCCGAGCATACGGAACTCGAACTTGTTGCCGGTGAAGGCGAAGGGGGAGGTGCGGTTGCGGTCGGTGGTGTCGCGGGTGAAGCGGGGCAGGGCGTGGACGCCGAGCTTCATGACGGTCTTCTCAGCGGCGCTGTAGGGCGTGTCGGTCTCGATGGCCTCAAGTATGGCGGTCAGCTCGTCGCCGAGGAAGACGGAGACGACGGCGGGAGGCGCCTCGTTCGCGCCGAGGCGGTGGTCGTTGCCCGCGGTGGCGACGGAGGTGCGGAGCAGATCCTGATACTCGTCGACGGCCTTGATGACGGCGACGAGGAAGAGCAGGAATTGGGCGTTCTCGTGGGGGGTATCGCCGGGGGAGAGGAGGTTCACGCCGGTGTTGGTGGCAATCGACCAGTTGTTGTGCTTGCCGGAGCCGTTGACGCCGGCGAAGGGCTTCTCATGCAGCAGGCAGACGAGGCCGTGCTTCGCGGCGACCTTTTGCATAATCTCCATGGTGAGCTGGTTGTGGTCGGTGGCGATGTTGGTGGTGGTGTAGATGGGGGCCAGCTCGTGCTGGGCGGGGGCGACCTCGTTGTGCTCGGTCTTGGCGAGGACGCCGAGCTTCCACAGCTCCTCGTTCAGGTCGGCCATGAACTCGGCGACGCGGGGCTTTATGACGCCGAAGTAGTGGTCGTCCATCTCCTGACCCTTGGGCGGCTTTGCGCCGAAGAGGGTGCGGCCGGTGTAGATGAGGTCGGGGCGCTTGTCGAAGAGCTCCTTCGTGACGAGGAAGTACTCCTGCTCGGGGCCGACGGAGGTGGTCACGCGGCGGACGTCGTCGTGGCCGAAGAGCTTCACGATGCGGAGCGCCTGGCGGCTCAGCGCCTCCATGGAGCGCAGCAGCGGGGTTTTCTTATCGAGCGCGTGTCCGCCGTAGGAGCAGAACGCGGTGGGTATGCAGAGGGTGGTGCCCTTTATAAATGCGTAGGAGGTGGGGTCCCAGGCGGTGTAGCCGCGCGCCTCGAAGGTGGCGCGCAGGCCGCCGGAGGGGAAGCTGGAGGCGTCGGGCTCGCCCTTTATGAGCTCCTTGCCGGAGAACTCCATGATGACGCCGCCGTCGGGTGAGGGGGCGATGAAGCTGTCGTGCTTCTCGGCGGTGATGCCGGTCATCGGTTGGAACCAGTGGGTGAAATGCGTAGCGCCCTTCTCAACTGCCCAGTCGCGCATGGCGCCGGCCACGGCGTTTGCCACGGAGAGGTCGAGCTTCTTGCCCTCGACTATCGTGCGTTGGAGCGAATTATATACGTTCTCGGGGAGACGAGCTCTCATAGCTCTGTCGTCAAAGACCATGCTGCCGAAATATTCAGGAATACCTGCCATTTTTGTCACCCTTTCAGAAAATAAAAAGGACGCCGGCGTCACCGAGGGTTATCCCTCAGAGACGCCGGCGTCTTGATGTGGCATAATATACGCCAAAAAATCCCCTTTGTCAATAGCAAATTTGACGAATCCGCGAATTTTTCAAAGGGGATTGACAAGAGCGGCGGCTTGTAGTATCTTTTTTCTAAACAATGACGTTTGCCCCGGGCTAAGTGCGCCCGGGGCAGGCGTTTTTTTACTATCTGAAAGGATTGGGAGCCATGAGACAAATTGAGGGTCAAGTGAGAATACCCTCCGGCTGCGCCATATCGGCGGTCATCTCCCGCCGCGGTGAGCGCATGACCGGCAGCGCCATAATAGAGAGCATGAAGCCCATGCACGACCGCTCGAACGGTCTGGGCGGCGGCTTCGCGGGCTACGGCATCTACCCCGAGTACCGCGACTTTTTCGCTCTGCACGTTTTCTTCGACAGCCGCGCCGCGAGGGCCGACTGCGAGAGATACCTGCACGACGAGCTTGAGGTGGTGAAATCCGAGCGCATACCGACGCGCACGACAGCGGGCATCACCGACGAGCCTATCATATGGCGCTACTTCGTGACTCCGCTGCGCTCCGTGCTCGCCGCGCGGCAGCTGGACGAGAATGAGTTCATAGCCCGCCTCGTCATGCATGTGAACTCCAACATGCCCGGCTGCTATGTGTTCTCGAGCGGCAAGAACATGGGCGTGTTCAAGGCGGTGGGCTATCCCGAGGACGTCGGCCGCTTTTACATGCTCGACGAGTACAGGGCCTACTGCTGGACGGCGCACGGCCGCTATCCGACGAACACCCCCGGCTGGTGGGGCGGCGCGCATCCCTTTGCGCTGCTCGACTTCTCGGTGGTGCACAACGGCGAGATATCGTCCTACGACGCGAACCGCCGCTTCATAGAGATGTTCGGCTACAAGTGCACGCTCCAGACCGACACCGAGGCCATCACATATATAGCGGATTACCTCATCCGCCGCCAGGGGCTGACGCTCGAGGAGCTGGCCTCCGTCATCGCGGCGCCGTTCTGGTCGACTATAGAGCGCTCGCCCGAGCGCGAGAAGCTCGAGTTTCTGCGCCGCGCCTTCCCGAGCCTTCTGATAACGGGGCCGTTTTCGATAGTGCTGGGCTTCTCCGGCGGGCTTATGGCCTTAAACGACAGGCTCAAGCTGCGGAGCATGGTCGTCGGCGAGAAGGACGACAAGGTGCTCATAGCGAGCGAGGAGGCGGCCATCCGCGCCATGGAGCCGGAGGCCGTGAACATCCACGCGCCCGCCGGCGGCGAGCCGGTCATCGTGCGTCTGGGAAGGGGGCTGTACTGAGATGAGGATGAATTACATATGGCCTGATTTTGAGGTGCGGCGCGACGACGCCAGATGCACCCGCTGCCGCATCTGCGAGAAGCAGTGCTCCCACGAGGTGCACAGCTTCGACTCAAAGGGCGGGGTCATGCTCGCGGACGAGACTAAATGCGTGAACTGCCAGCGCTGCGTTGCGGCCTGCCCGACGCGGGCGCTCAAAATCGTCCGCACCGACAATCAGCTGCGCGAGAACGCCAACTGGGACGGCGACACCGTCCGCGAGATATACAAGCAGGCCGCGAGCGGCGGCATACTGCTGTCGTCCATGGGCAACCCCAAGCCGCAGCCGGTGTACTGGGACAGACTGCTGATAAACGCCTCGCAGGTGACGAACCCGCCAATCGACCCGCTGCGCGAGCCTATGGAGACGCGCGTCTTCCTCGGACGCCGCCCGGAGAAGATGCGCCGCAACAGAGACGGCTCGCTCGTGCTCGACATGCCGCCGCAGCTTGAGCTGAGTATGCCCGTCATGTTCGCCGCCATGAGCTACGGCTCGATAAGCTACAATGCCCACGCGAGCCTCGCGCGCGCGGCGCGGGAGCTGGGGATATACTACAACACCGGCGAGGGCGGCCTGCACGAGGACTTCTACTGCTACGGCGAGAACACGATAGTGCAGGTGGCCTCCGGCCGCTTCGGCGTGCACGAGGACTACCTCGAGACCGGCGCCGCCA
>CALWXY010000167.1 GCA_944385595.1 uncultured Oscillospiraceae bacterium | reverse complement strand
AACGAGCTTGAGCGCCTGCGCGAAAACCTCGCGAAGCTGCGCTCGGAGCTTGGCACATGCGAGAGCGAGCTGGGCGAGGCCGAGCGCAGCCTCGCCGCCGCGAGGCACGAGCTGGAGGCCGCGCAGGAGGAGCTTAGCGCCGCGCAGAGCGACTGCGCGAGCGCCGACAGCGCCGTCATGCAGGGCGAGCTGATTGTCCGCACCGCGGACGAGACGCTCGATTCGCTCGACGCCGAGAAGCTCGACATAGCCAAAAAGCTGCGCGAGAACCGCGAGCGCACCGCCGAGACGCGCGAGAAATGCGCCGCGCTTGAGCGCTCTCTCACCGAGCTGCGCGCCGAGATTGCCGAGAGCGGCAAGGGGCGCGAGAGCTTCGAGAGCCGCCGCCGCGAGCTGGAGAGCGGCCTCGCCGCGCTCAGGGAGGAGAGCGCCTCGCTCGACGCCGAGGCGGAGACCATAGAGCTGACCAAACGCCAGCTCACCGCCCTTCGCGAGAGCCTGAGTCTCACAAGCGGAGGCCGCAGCGAGGCCATAGCGAGACTGGAAGCCTCAAGCGGCGAGCTTGAGGCGGAGCTGCGCGAGCGCGAGGCGGCGCTCGCCGAAATAAACCGCAGCATAGCGGGCTATAAATCCGATATCTCCGCGGGCATAGAGCTGCGCCTGGAGCTGGAGGGGCGGCGCGTCGCCGCCGAGAAGGCGGGCAAGGACAAAAACGCCGAGCTGATCGAGGCCGAGCGCCTCTGCGCCTCGCTGGAGCAGAAAAAGCTCGCCGCCGATATGGAGGAGCGCCAGATTATCGACAAGCTGTGGGACAGCTACGAGCTGAGCCACACCGCCGCGCAGAATATGCGCAAGCCCGTCGAGAACATGTCCGCCGCGCAGAAGCACATAGCCGAGCTGAAGCGCTCGATAAATGCCCTCGGCACGCCGAACCTCGGCGCCATCGACGAGTACCAGCGCGTCAGCGAGCGCTACGGCTTCCTCACCGAGCAGCGCGACGACGTTGAGAAGGCCAAGCGCGAGCTGCTCGGCATAATCTCGGATATCACCCGCGAGATGAAGGAGATTTTCGCCCGCGAGTTCAAGGAGATAGACAAGTCCTTCCGCAAGACCTTCCTCGAGCTGTTCGGCGGCGGCAGAGCCGCGCTGATTTTGGAGGACGAGGACAACGTCCTCGACTGCGGCATAGAGGTCAAGGTCCAGCCGCCGGGCAAGGCGCTGAGCACACTGAGCCTGCTCTCCGGCGGAGAGAAGGCCTTCGTCGCAATAGCGCTCTACTACGCAATCATGAAAGTACATCCGACGCCGTTCTGCGTCATGGATGAGATAGAGGCCGCGCTGGACGACGCAAACGTCATCCGCTGCGCCGAGTATATGCGTACCCTCACCGCCAACACCCAGTTCATCGTCATAACCCACCGCCGCGGCACGATGGAGCAGGCCGACGTCCTCTACGGCGTCACCATGCAGGAGAAGGGCGTGTCCAAGGTGATTGAAATGGACGTCGACGAGGCCGAAAAGGCGCTCGCCTGATATAAACGGAGGTCAATATGGGATTTTTTGATAAGATAAAAGAGGGCCTCGCCCGCACGAAGCAGAACATGACTATCCAGATGAACAGCATGTTCGCGAGCTTCACCGGCGAGAACGAGGAATTTTTCGAGGAGCTTGAGGATCTGCTGATCATGTCCGACGCGGGCGTCGGCACGGCGGAGAAGGCCGTGGAGCGCCTGCGCGACGTCGTGCGCGAGCGCGGACTGCGCGGCGGCACTGAGGTGCGCGGCGCGCTGGCCGAGATTCTGACCGAGATGCTGAACGTCGGCGAGCGCGAGCTGCGGCTCGATACCAAACCCTCAGTCATACTCATGGTCGGCGTCAACGGCGTCGGCAAGACGACAACCATAGGCAAAATCGCCGCGAAGCTCACCGCCGACGGCAAAAAGGTCATGCTCTGCGCTGGCGACACCTTCCGCGCCGCGGCGGCGGAGCAGCTCACCGTCTGGGCGGCGCGCTCCGGCAGCGGCATAGTGCGCCACGAGGAGGGCTCCGACCCCGCCGCCGTCGTGTTCGACGGCATAGCCGCCGCCAAGGCGCGCGGCAGCGACGTGGTCATCATCGACACCGCCGGACGCCTGCACAACAAGCAGAACCTCATGAACGAGCTGAACAAGATGACCCGCATCATCACCCGCGAGCTGCCGGACGCCTCGCGCGAGACCCTGCTGGTGCTCGACGCGACCACCGGCCAGAACGGCCTCATCCAGGCCAAGCAGTTCCGCGACACCGCCGACATCACCGGCATAGTCCTCACAAAGCTCGACGGCACCGCCAAAGGCGGCATAGTCTTCGCCATAGCCGACGAGCTGGGTCTGCCGGTCAAATATGTGGGCGTCGGCGAGCAGGTCGACGACCTCATGCCGTTCGAGCCTGATAAATTCGTGGAGGCGCTGCTGCAATGACATTCATCCTCGCGAGCAATAATAAGAAAAAGCTCGCCGAGCTGCGCGAGATACTCTCGGAGCTCGGCATAGAGCTGCTCTCGCAGTCTGAGGCGGGATTGCAGCTGGAGGTCGAGGAGACCGGCACGACCTTCGAGGAGAACTCGCGCCTCAAGGCCACCGGCGCCTGCGATCTGCTGAACCTGCCGTGTATAGCCGACGACTCCGGCCTCTGCGTCGACGCGCTCGGCGGCGAGCCGGGCGTCTACAGCGCGCGCTACGGCGGCGAAAGGTGCAAAAACGATATAGAGCGCTACGAGTACCTGCTCAAGAAGCTCGGCGGCGCGGAGAACAGAGCGGCAAAGTTCGTCTCCGTCATCACCTGCGTCTTCCCGAACGGCGAGAGCATAGTTTGCCGCGGCGAGTGCCCGGGCGAGATACTCACCGCCCCGCGCGGGGAAAACGGCTTCGGCTACGACCCCATCTTCCGCCCGGAGGGCATGGAGCGCTCCATGGCCGAGCTGAGCGCCGACGAAAAAAACGCCATATCCCACAGGGGAAGGGCTCTTGAAAAATTCAAAGCAAAGTTGAGGGAATACTATGCTGACAAGTAAACAGCGCGCCCAGCTCAGGGGCATAGCCGCCACCGAGGACACCATAGTCCAGATAGGCAAGGGCGGCATAACCGAGAATACCGTCAAAACCGTGGCCGACGCGCTCAAGGCGCGCGAGATAGTCAAGGGCCGCGTGCTCGAAAACTCGCTGATGACCGCCCGCGAGGCCTGCGACGCGCTCTCCGAGCTGTGCCAGGCGGAGCAGGTGCAGGTGATAGGCAGCAAATTTGTGCTGTACAAGCGGAACAATTCAGATCCCAAAATCGTCCTTGTAAAGGACAAGAAGAGGTGAGCGCAGTGACAGTGGCTCTCTACGGGGGCAGCTTCAACCCCCCGCACCTCGGACATATAGACGCCGCCCGCGCCTCGCTGGAGGCCCTGGGGGCGGACAAGCTGGTGTTCGTCCCGGCCTCGGTGCCGCCGCACAAGGCGCTCGCCGAGCACAGCCCCTCGCCTGAGGAGAGGCTGGAGCTGACCCGCCTCGCGGCGCAGCTCATACCGGGCACCGAGGTCTCCGACTATGAGACGGCGCACCCCGATAAGCCCAGCTACACCGCCACCACCGCGGAGTACTTCCGCTCAATCTACCCCGGCGCGCGGCTCGTGCTGCTCATGGGCACGGACATGTTCCTCACCTTCGAGGGCTGGTACGAGTTCGAGCGCCTGCTGCGGCTTGTGGAGCGCGCCGTGTTGCCGCGCGAGGAAAACGAGCTGCCGGAGATAGAGCGCTTCGCCGGGTACATGCGCGAAAAATACGGCGCGCGGGTGAGCATAATCCCAAAGCGGGTGCTGCCCATGACCTCGTCGCAGGTGCGCGAAGCGCTGCCGCGGCACCTCGGCAGGGACATGCTGCCCGAGAGCGTGTACGCCCGCATAATCCAGAAGCGCTATTACGGCGCGAAGCCGGAATTTGAGTGGTTGCGCGAGCAGGCGAAAACCATGCTGAAGCCCAAGCGTGTGCCGCATGTCCTCGGCTGCGAGGCGGAGGCCGTGAGGCTCGCTGAGCGCTGGGGCGCCGACCCCGGCGACGCCGCGGAGGCCGGCAT
>CALWXY010000166.1 GCA_944385595.1 uncultured Oscillospiraceae bacterium | reverse complement strand
GAGGCGCTCGGCATAGCCTGCTTCGGGCCGAGGAAAAACGCCGCCATCATCGAGGGCAGCAAGATATTTGCCAAGGACCTCATGAAGAAATACGGTATTCCCACCGCCGCCTACGAGGTGTTCACCGACATGGCCGCGGCGCTCGACTATATCGAGACTGCGCCCATTCCCACCGTCATCAAGGCCGACGGACTGGCGCTCGGCAAGGGCGTCGTCATCGCCGAGACGCGCGAGGCCGCCCGCGAGGCAGTCCGCTCCATGATGGAGGACAGGGTCTTCGGCGAGAGCGGCAGCCGCATCGTCATTGAGGAGTTCCTCACCGGCCCCGAGGTGTCCGTCCTCTCGTTCACCGACGGCAAGACCCTCGTGCCCATGATTTCCTCCATGGATCACAAGCGCGCTCTCGACGGGGACAAGGGTCTCAACACCGGCGGCATGGGCGTCATCGCCCCCAACCCCTACTACACCGACGATATTGCCAAACAATGCATGGAGACCATCTTCATGCCCACCGTGAACGCCATGAACGCCGAGGGCCGCACTTTCAAGGGCTGCCTCTACTTCGGCCTCATGCTCACGGAGAAAGGCCCCAAGGTCATCGAGTACAACTGCCGCTTCGGCGACCCGGAGACACAGGTCGTGCTCCCGCTGCTTGAGACCGATCTGTTCACCATCATAAAAGCCGTTGCCGCCGGCAGGCTGAGCGAGGTGGAGGTGCGGTTCTCCAAGAAGGCCGCCTGCACCGTCGTCCTCGCCTCCAACGGCTACCCCACAAAATATGAGACCGGCTTTGAGATTACCGTCGACGATGACTTCGCCGGCGAGCTGTTCATAGCCGGCGCCAAGCTCTCCGACGACGGAAAGCTCCTCACGGCCGGAGGCCGTGTCCTGTGCGTCACCTGCACCGCCGACAATCTCGGCGCCGCCATCGAAAAATCCTACGCCAACGTGAAGCGCGTCCACTTCGCCAACGCCTACTGCCGCAGCGATATAGGTCAGCGCGCCATGCTGGCCGTCAGGGGATAGGAGCATATCATGGTATACAGAGTATTTGTTGAAAAGCGCGCCGGACTCGCCCACGAGGCTCAGGCGCTCAAAAATGAGATAAACTCCCTGCTCAGAATCAAGACCCTCACCGACGTGCGCATTCTCTGCCGCTACGACGTTGAGAACATTGATAAAGAGCTCTTCGACTACAGCGTCCAGACTGTCTTCTCCGAGCCGCAGCTCGACATTGCGACGGATAGCATGGGCGACGTGTCCGACTGCACCGTCTTTGCCGTCGAGTTCCTGCCCGGCCAGTTCGACCAGCGCGCCGACTCCGCAGCCCAGTGCATCCAGATTATCTCCCGCGGCGAGCGCCCCACCGTGCGCACCGCGAAGGTCTATCTGCTCTACGGCGAGCTCAGCGAGGCAGATGTCGAGGCCATCAAGAAATACGTCATCAACCCCGTCGAGTGCCGCGAGGCCTCGCTCGAGCCGGTGGATACTCTGGCCGCCGACTTCGTCGTGCCCGAGACCGTCGCCGTTATCGACGGCTTCTGCGAGCTCAGCGAAGCCGGACTGCAGAAGATGATTGACGACTACGGCCTCGCCATGGATCTCAACGACATCAAATTCTGCCAGGAGTATTTCCTCTCCGAGCAGCGCGACCCGACCATCACCGAGATTCGCGTCATCGACACCTACTGGTCGGATCACTGCCGCCACACCACCTTCCTCACCACCATTGACAAGGTCGAGTTTGAGGACGAGCTGCTCAAGGCCGCCTACGACGAGTATATCGCAGACCGCGACGAGATTGGCCGCAAAAAGCCCGTGAACCTCATGGACATAGGCACCCTCGCCGCCCGCTTCCTGCGCGCCAAGGGTATGCTCACGAAGCTCGACGAATCCGAGGAGATTAACGCCTGCACCGTCAAAATCAAGGTCAACGTCGAGGGCGAGGAGCAGGATTGGCTGCTTCTCTTCAAAAACGAGACCCACAACCACCCGACTGAGATAGAGCCCTTCGGCGGCGCGGCCACCTGCATAGGCGGCGCAATACGCGACCCGCTGTCCGGCCGCAGCTACGTCTACGCCGCTATGCGCGTCACCGGCGCGGCGGATCCGCTCAAGCCGGTCAAGGAGACTATGCCGGGCAAGCTGCCCCAGCGTAAAATCGTCACCACCGCCGCAGCGGGCTACAGCTCCTACGGCAACCAGATAGGCCTCGCCACCGGCCAGGTGGACGAGCTGTATCACCCCGGCTACGTCGCGAAGCGTATGGAAATCGGCGCCGTCATCGCCGCCGCTCCCGCTGAGAACGTGCGCCGCGAGCGCCCCGTGCCGGGCGACGTCGTCATACTGCTCGGCGGACGCACCGGCCGCGACGGCTGCGGCGGAGCCACCGGCTCCTCCAAGTCGCACACGCTTGAGTCGCTCGAGCACTGCGGCGCGGAGGTTCAGAAGGGCAACGCCCCCGAGGAGCGCAAGCTCCAGCGCCTCTTCCGCTCGCACGAGGCCGCCCGCCTCATCAAGCGCTGCAACGACTTTGGCGCAGGCGGCGTCTCCGTCGCCATAGGCGAGCTGGCCGAGGGCCTCGATATCGACCTCAACACCGTGCCCAAGAAGTACGAGGGCCTCGACGGCACCGAGCTCGCCATAAGCGAATCCCAGGAGCGCATGGCCGTCGTCGTCGCCTCTGAGGACGCGCCCCGCTTCATGGAGCTCGCCGCCGCCGAGAACCTCGAGTCCACCATCGTCGCCACCGTCAAGGCCGAGCCGCGCCTCACCATGACCTGGAACGGCAACATGATTGTCGACCTCTCCCGCGAGTTTGTCGACTCCAACGGCGCGGAGAAGCATATCGAGATTCACGCCTCCAAGCCCCAGAGCTACGAGAAGCCGCCTGTCGACGGCTTTGCCTCCGGCTACAAGGCGCTCGCCGGCGACCTGAACGTCTGCTCCAAGCGCGGCCTCTCCGAGAACTTCGACTCCACCATCGGAGCAGGCACTGTCCTCATGCCGTTCGGCGGAGTGCGCCAGCACACGCCTATACAGGCCATGGTGCACAAAATCTCCGTCGAAAAGCAGGAGACCGACACCTGCTCCTATATGTCCTGGGGCTACAACCCCTATATCACCGAGAAGAGCCCCTATCACGGCGCTTATCTCGCTGTCATCGAGTCCGTCTCCAAGCTCGTCGCCACCGGCGCGAAGTTTGAGGACGTCTACCTCACTTTCCAGGAGTACTTCGAGAAGCTCCATCAGGACCCGAAGCGCTGGGGCAAGCCCTTTGCCGCGCTGCTCGGCGCTTACAAGGCCCAGCGCGAGCTGAACATCGCCGCCATCGGCGGCAAGGACTCCATGAGCGGCAGCTTTGAGAATATCGACGTGCCGCCCACGCTCGTCTCCTTCGCCGTCACCACCGGCAAGACCGGCGAGGTCGTCTCGCCCGAGTTCAAGGCCGCGGGTCACCCCGTAGTCTGGCTCGCCCCCGAGTGCGACAAGGACGGTCTGCCTGTCACCGAGTCCCTGCTCGCCGTCTACGACAAGGTCACGAATCTCATGCGCGCGGGCAAGGTCTGCGCCGCATGGACGCCGACCTACGGTGGCGTCGCCGAGGGCATAATGAAGATGTGCTTCGGCAACGGCATAGGCTTCAAATATGACGACGCCGTGGAGCTCTGCGACATCTTCGGCTACGCCTATGGCGGCTTCATCCTTGAGCTCACCGAGGCCTGCGGAGAGGGTGTTGCCCTCGGCGTCACCGACGGCTCAGGCTGCATCAGCCTGAGAGGGGAGAGCGTCTCCCTCGACGAGCTGCTCGGCATCTACGAGGCTAAGCTCGAGCCGATTTACCATTGCAACATCGAGCAGAATGGTACCGACATGCAGACCTTCGACTTTGCCGCCGAAAAGCGCGCCGCGCCCGCCTACAACTGCCTCAAACCCAAAGTTCTCATACCCGTTTTCCCGGGCACAAACTGCGAATTTGACACCGCCAAGGCGCTCGCCCGCGCCGGAGCGGAGCCGGAGATTATCGTCGTCCGCAACCTCAGCTCCGCCGATATATCCCAGTCCGTCGACTACTTCGCCAAGCGCCTTGAGAGCGCCCAGATGGTGTTCATCCCCGGCGGCTTCTCCGGCGGTGACGAGCCCGACGGCTCCGGCAAGTTCATCACCGCCTTCTTCCGCAACGCCGCGGTCAAGGACGGCGTGAACGAGCTGCTCAAAAACCGCGACGGCCTGATGTGCGGCATCTGCAACGGCTTCCAGGCGCTGATTAAGCTCGGCCTCGTGCCCTACGGCGAGATAGTCGACACCCATCCCGACGACCCGACGCTGACCTACAACACGATTGGACGCCACCAGTCCCGCATCGTGCGTGTGCGCGTCGCCTCCAACAAGTCGCCCTGGCTCGCAGCAACCAAGCCAGGAGACATCTTCTCCGTGCCTATCTCGCACGGCGAGGGTCGCTTCCTGGCCTCCGACGAGCTGATTAAAAAGCTCGGAGCTGCCGGTCAGATTGCCACCCAGTACGTCGATTTCGAGGGTATGCCCACCGCCGACGTCCACTTCAACCCGAACAACTCCTGCTTTGCCGTCGAGGGTATCACCTCGCCGGATGGCCGTGTGTTTGGCAAGATGGGACACGCCGAGCGCATAGGCGACGGCCTCTACAAAAACGTACCCGGCAACTACGACATGAAGCTCTTCGAGTCCGCTGTCGCGTACTTCAGCATCTGATTCACAGCATAAGGAAAGCCCCTGTTCAATCGAACAGGGGCTTTTGTCATTCCCAATCTTTCCAGACATCCGGGGCATAGCCGACAGTGGCCTTGCGGCCGTTGCGGACTATGGGGGTCTGTATCAGTTCCGGCTCATCGAGCAGCTTCTCGAATTTGTCGTCGTCGTAGGCGAGGTACTGAATCATCTCCGCGCCGCGCGCCTTTTTATCAATCAGCGCCTCCAGGCCGACGGCGCTTTTTACGCTCGTCAGCTCGCCGCGGCTGATGCCATATTTGAGAAGGTCGATGTACTGGTACTTTATCCGGCGCTCCTTGAAGTAGCGCTCGGCTTTTTTAGTGTCGAAGCACTTGCTCTTGCCGAAAATCTGTATATTCATAGGCTGCGCTCCCAAAAACTCATGAGATTGTCGAAGAATATGCGGTCAATCGTACTGCCCGGTATGCCGGCGTCGCTCAGGGCGGCGCGCAGGCGCGGCATATCCTCAATGCCGCCGACGCCGTCAGGCGTCTCGTCTATGCCGTCGAAGTCGCAGCCGAGGCAGACGTTTCGCTCCGAACACAGCTCGAGCATGTGCTCTGCGTGCCGGGCCGCGAGGGCGATGTCTTTTCCTCCGAGGAACGGGGGATAGAGGTTCAGCCCCACGACGCCGCCGCTCGCGGCAATGTCGCGCAGCAGCTCATCCGGCAGATTGCGCGGCACGCTGCACACCGCGCGGCAGTCCGAGTGGCTGGCGAGC
>CALWXY010000165.1 GCA_944385595.1 uncultured Oscillospiraceae bacterium | reverse complement strand
AAAGGCCTCCCCGGGCAGTTGGATGGACGCGGTGTGAAACGGCGAGTTTGGGCTGAACCACCCCAACGGGCTGATACACCGCTACGAGGGCTGGACCGGCCTCAAGACGGGCTACACGAGCGCGGCGGGGCACTGCCTCGCGGCGACGGCTGAGCGCGGAGATACGGTGTTCATAGCGGTGGTGATGGGCAGCTCCGACAGCGAGACGCGCTTTGGCGAGGCGGCGGCGCTTTTGGACTACGGCTTCGCGGCCTACCAGCTTGTGAAGCTGACGCCCGACGCGGCCATACCGCCGGTGCGGGTGCGCGTCGGGACGGTGGACAGCGTTCAGCCGGAGCAGTCGGGCGAGCAGTATATGCTGCTGCACAAGACGGAGCTCGGGTCTATAAGCTACGAGATAGAGCTGCCGGAGAGCGTGGAGGCGCCTGTTCTGGAGGGCCAGGAGCTTGGCCGGGTGCGGGTGCTGATGAACGGCGAGGAGGCGGCGGTGCTGCCGCTGTGCGCGCCGGAGACGGTGGCGCGGCGCTCGCCGCTGGGTATATTTATGGGACTTGCGGCGGCGCTGTTCTGCTGAGAAGCCCCATTTGCAGGTGAATTTGAGGTTAAAATTGTGCGTTTCGCCCCACTTCGACAAAAAAAGAGACGAAAATGTGGTTGAAAAAGAGAGAGGGCTGTTGTAAAATCGTTATATAAAAGTCAAATGATAAGGAGATGCGTTCAATGGTAAAGGTCGATCTCTCCGGCGCTCTGGGATTTCTCAACTCCGCGGGGCCGGACTACTCCCTCGCCGCCGAAGCGCACAGAACTCTGGCTGACGGAAGCGGGCCCGGCAGCGAATTCACCGGCTGGCTCACTCTGCCGCAGCTGATAAAGGACACTGAGCTCAAAAGCATAGTCGCCGCCGCCGAGCGGATTCGGAAGAATTCCGAGGCGCTGGTCGTCATCGGAATAGGCGGCTCATACCTCGGCGCCCGCGCGGCGATAGAGCTGCTCGCTTCGCCGGAGCGCGCCGGCTCGCCCGACGTGTACTTCTCCGGCTGCGGCCTCTCGCCCGACGCGCTCAACGAGACCATAGCCGCCATAGGCGACAGGGACTTCTCGGTGAACGTCATCTCGAAGTCGGGCACGACGCTGGAGCCCGCGCTCTCGTTCCGCGTGTTCAAGGGCCTGCTCGAGCAGAAGTACGGCGCCGCCGGCGCGAGAAAGCGCATATACGCGACGACGGACGCGCACCGCGGCGCGCTCAAGTCCCTGGCCGACGCCGAGGGCTGCGAGTGCTTCGTCGTGCCGGACGACGTCGGCGGCAGATACAGCGTGCTCTCCGCGGTCGGCCTGCTGCCCATGGCCGTGGCGGGCATAGACGTCCGCCGCGTCATCGACGCCGCCATAAAGGAGATGCAGGAGCTGGATCTCCGCAGCCCGGAGAACCCCGCGTGGCAGTACGCGGCGGTGCGCCAGGCGCTCTACCGGGGCGGGCGCGGCATAGAGATCCTCGGCTGCTACGAGCCGCGCTTCAGATTCATGGGCGAGTGGTGGAAGCAGCTCTACGGCGAGAGCGAGGGCAAAAACGGCGTGGGCGTGTTCCCGGCCTCCGTCGAGCTCACCGCCGATCTGCACTCCATGGGCCAGTACATACAGGACGGCCCCCGCACCATGATGGAGACCATCGTGAGCTTCGACGAGGACCTCACGAAGTTCGAGGTGCCCTTTGCCATGGGCGACCCCGACGGGCTGAATTACCTCGCGGGCCGCGGCTTCGGCGAGGTGTGCCGCATAGCGCGCGACGCCGTCAAGGCGGCGCATATCTCCGGCGGCGTGCCGAATATAGGCGTGAGCGTCCCGAGGAGGGACGAGGAGGGCTTCGCCGCGCTGGTGTGCTTCTTTGAGATGGCCTGCGCCATATCGGGCTATATCTCCGGCGTGAACCCCTTCGACCAGCCCGGCGTCGAGGCGTACAAGAAAAACATGTTCAAAATGCTCGGCAAACCCGGCGCCGAATGAAGTTTTGGAAAAAGTGTAAAATGCCGTTGAAGTTTTGGCAAAAAGATGGTAACATAGGGCTGTACCACAGATAACGCTGAGGTGCTTTAAACATTAGAAGGAGCGTGGTTCATTTGGTTAAACTTATCATGGGTCTCAAGGGCTCCGGCAAGACCAAGAAGATGATGGATCTTCTGAAAGCGGCCATTGACAGCGAGAACGGAGACATCATTTTCATTGACAAGGATAAAAAGCTCATTTACGATATCCCGTACACCGTCCGTCTCGTGCACGGCAGTGATTACAACATCTGCACCAATCAGATGTTCAAGGGCTTTGTCAGCGGCATTCATGCCGGTAACTATGATATAACCCATGTGTTTATCGATAACTTCTTCAGAATGCTCGACGACACCTCCAACGACAGTGTCGCCGCCATGCTGGCCTGGCTGGATGAGTTCAGCGAGAAGGAGAACGTCAAGTTCACCATCAGCGCCAGCGCAGATGTTGCCGGCCTGCCCGACAGCATCACCAAATTCTTTTAAATAGAACTCAAAAAGGCATCAGCCCCGCACATAGCGCGCCGAGGCGCGCGGTGTGCGGGGCTTTTTGCAGTGTCGGAGCGCTGTCGATGTTGACGCAAATGTGACGATATTGTAGAATAGATGCATTGGGGGTCGTCGAGTTGAAAAATTTCAAGTTTGACGGCAGATATCTCCAGGCGGGCATAACGGCTCTGCTGGTGATATTCTGCTGTATAGTGTTTTATATGATTTTCCAGCGCTGGGACGCCATCCGCCTCGCGGTGACGGGCATAGTCGGCATACTCACCCCGTTCATCTGGGGCGCGGTGCTGGCCTACCTGCTGTGCCCGATGATGAAGTTCTTCCAGCATGGGCTTTTCGCGCCGCTGGCGTCGAAAATGGCGAAAAAGGAGCGCGCCCGCTTTGCGCTTGCGCGCGCCATGTCGGTGCTGCTCAGCGTCATAGTGGCCTTGCTCATAGTCACGGCTCTGCTCTGGCTGATTATCCCGCGTTTTTACGAGAGCATACAGAGCATCATCCTCGCGGCGCCGGGCTACTATAACTCGATTAACGACTTTGCCACCGAGATGCTTGAGAATTACCCTGAGCTGGAGGGCGTCGTCACCGGCTGGGCGAATCAGATCTACAACAACATGAACACCTGGATAGAGACCGAGCTGCAGCCGCAGATGACCGATCTCGTCGGCATACTCTCAAACCGCCTGCTCGGCATACTCAGCGTGGTGCTGAATATCTTCATAGCCATCATCGTGTCCTGCTACCTGCTGTACAACAAGGAGAAGTTCGGCGGCCAGATAAAGCGCATCATATACAGCGTCCTGCCGACGGACTACGCCGAGAGCGTCATGCGCAGCCTCGCCTTTATCGACAAGGTGTTCATGGGCTTCCTCGGCGGCAAGCTGATTGACTCGGCCATCATAGGCGTCTTGTGCTTTATCGGCTGCTCGATACTCAATATGCCGTATGTCACGCTGATAAGCGTCATAGTGGGCGTTACGAATATCATACCGTATTTCGGACCCTTCATCGGCGCCATACCCTGCGCATTCATAGTGCTGATGGTCGACCCGGTGAAATGCCTCATATTCATCGTGTTCATATTCGCGCTGCAGCAGTTTGACGGCAACATCCTCGGCCCGAAGATACTGGGCAGCAGCGTCGGCATCAGCGGCTTCTGGGTCATGTTCGCCATCATCGTCGGCAACGGCCTGCTCGGCTTCACCGGAATGCTCATAGGCGTGCCTATGTTCGTCGTGCTGAGCACGGGCTTCAACAAGCTGGTGGAGTCGGTGCTGAAAAAACGCGGCCTCCCGACGGAGACCGCGAGTTATACCTGCCTCGACCACCTCGACCCCGTGACGCATCAGCCGATACGCAGGAAGGACGAGGACGTGCCGGACGAGATTATCGAAGAACAGTGAAGAGCCTGCCGTGCGCCTCAATCAGCGCGGAGCAGAAGAGGTCGATGTCCTCCTCGGTGGTGAAGCGCGAGAGGCCGACGCGGATGGAGCCGTCGATGACGTCGTTCGGCAGACCGATGGCCTCGAGCACATGGCTGCGCGCGCCTTTTTTGCAGGCGGAGCTTTTGGAGACGTAGATCTCCTTCGCCTCGAGGAAGTTCATGATGACCTCGCTCTTGTAGCCGGGCAGGGCTATGCCCATGATGTGCGGCGCGCCGAGCGGGAGAATCCGCACATCCGGCAGCTCGGCCGCGAGAGCCTCGGCGCAGCGGCGCTGGAGCGCGCGCATACGAGCGGTGTACTCGGCCATGTGCGGCGCGGCGGCGTTCACCGCCTCGGCGAAGGCGGCAATCTGCGGCATGGCCTCGGTGCCGGCGCGCAGGCCGCTCTCCTGAGAGCCGCCGACTATGAACTGCGGCAGACGCAGCCCCTTTCTGATGTAGAGCGCCCCTATGCCCTTAGGGGCGTGTATTTTGTGCCCGCTTATGGATATCATGTCGGCGCCAAAAGTGCGCGCCTTGAACGGTACCTTGAGAAAGCCCTGCACGGCGTCACAGTGCAGCAGGGCGCGGCTTGAACGCTTCTTCAGCTCGCGCGCGACGGCGGCAATGTCCGTGACCGCGCCGGTCTCGTTGTTCACCAGCATGAGGGAGATGAGAGCGGTGTCGGCGCGGAGCGCGTCGGTCACAGCCCTGACGGAGACGGAGCCGTCCGGCTCCGGCGCGAGGCGGGTCACCTCATAGCCCTCGGCCTCGAGCCGGTCAAACGCCTTCCGCACGGCGTCGTGCTCGACGGCGGAGGTGATGACATGCCGCCCGACGCGGCGATTGGCGTGTGCGCCGCAGATAATCGCCCAGTTGTCGCTCTCGGAGCCGCATGAGGTGAAGAACAGCTCGTCCCTCCCGCAGCCGAGCGCCCCGGCGATTACGGCGCGCGAGGTGTCGAGCACGGCTTTGGCTCTGCGACCCAGAGTGTGGGTGGAGCTGGGGTTGCCGTAATCATCGGTCATTATTTTGAGCGCGGCCTGCGCCGCCTCGGGACAGACCCGGGTGGTGGCCGCGTTGTCGAGATACACAGACATAAGAATCCTCCTTATCTCTGAGGATTATATGATATTTCGCCCAAAATCTCAAGGCAAAACTTTTTTCGGAGGCTTTTATGAAATTTGCCGTCCATACACTTGGCTGCAAAGTCAACCAGTACGAGACCCAGGCCATCGAGGCCATACTCCGCTCCCGCGGCCACAGCGCCGCCGAGCCGGGCGAGAGCGCTGACCTCGTCATCATAAATACCTGCGCTGTGACGGCGGAGAGCGGCAGAAAGTCGCGTCAGGCGGTGCGGCGTATGCAGAGCGAGCACCCCGGCGCGGTCACCGCCGTCTGCGGCTGCTTTTCGCAGCTCAGCCCGGAGGAGGTGCGCGCGCTCGCAGCGGACATAGTCTACGGCAGCGGCGACAAGCTGAAGCTCATAGAGGACATGGAAAAGCTCAGCCTCAGCCGCGGCAAGGTCTGCGTGGACGACCCGTTCAGACGCATGGAGTTTGAGAAGCTGCCCGCCGGCGCGGTCGACGGCCGCACGAGGGCGATGCTCAAAATTCAGGACGGCTGCGTGAACTTCTGCACCGACTGCATCATACCATACACCCGCGGCAGAGTTCGCAGCCTGCCGGTGGCCGACGCCGCCGCCGAGGCGGCGCGCATTGCGGGCGAGGGCTTTTCGGAGCTGGTGATCACCGGCATAGAGATAGCGTCCTACGGGCGCGACCTGCCGGAGAAGCCGAATCTCGCGGACGTCGTCACCGCCGTCGGCAAAGCGGCGGGCGATATGCGCCTGCGCCTCGGCTCGCTGGAGCCGACGGTGATAACCGGGGACTTCTGCAAAAAGCTCGCGGCGCTGGGGAATGTCTGCCCGCACTTTCACCTCTCGCTCCAGAGCGGGAGCGACGCGGTGCTGAAAGCCATGAACCGCAAATACGACACAGCCACGTTTTTCGAGAAAACCGAGCTGCTGCGCCGGTATTTCCCGAACTGCGGCCTGACCGCCGACCTCATAGTCGGCTTCCCCGGCGAGACGGAGGCGCAGCACAATGAGACGCTGGAGTTCATAGAGCGCTGCGCGTTTTCGTCCATGCACATATTTCCTTATTCCCGCCGACCGGGAACGAAGGCCGCGGCCATGCCCGGCCAGCTCAGCCGCGCCGAAAAGGCGGCGAGGGCGCACTCGGCCCAGGCAGTCGCCGACAGGCTGCGCGCGGATTTCCTGAACGCGCAGAAGGGCAGAACGCTGGAGGTCCTGTTCGAGACGCCGAGGAACGGCTGCTCCGTCGGCCACAGCGGGAACTACTGCGAGGTCGCCGTCAGAGGCGAAAATCTGCGCTCCGTTGTGAGAAACGTCGAAATTTTAACAGTTGACGGCGAAATGCTTGTCGGAGAAGTGGTTTGATATTTTTGGCACTGTGTGGTATCATGGTATCTGTACCTCACGGACATTTGTTTGCGTGAGGCGAAATTCAAATTACAGGGGTGTTTCCGATGGCAACTGAAAGAGTGTACAATTTCTCCGCAGGCCCGTCCATGCTTCCGGAATCCGCGCTGAGAACAGCGGCGGAGGAGATGCTGAACTACCACGGCTCCGGCATGTCGGTGATGGAGATGAGCCATCGCAGCGGGGTCTACCAGGGCATATTCGACTCAGTGAAGGCAAAGCTCAAAAGCGTCATGTCCATACCCGACTCCCACGAGATACTCTTCCTGCAGGGCGGAGCTTCGCTCCAGTTCTCGATGATACCCATGAACCTCATGGGCGAGCACGGACAGGCCGACTACGCGGTCACCGGCAATTTTGCCGACTCCGCCGCGAAGGAGGCCGCGAAATACGGCGCGGTCAATATCGCCGCCAGCTCCGAGGACAAAAACCACACATACATCCCGGCTCAGAGCGAGCTGAAGCTCTCGCCGGACGCGAAATACTTCTATTACTGCGCCAACAACACGATATACGGCACCGAGTGGGGCTATGTGCCTGAGGTCAAGGTCCCCCTGGTGTCCGACATGTCGTCGAACATACTGTCGAAGCCGGTGGACGTGTCGAAATACGGCATAATCTACGCCGGCGCACAGAAGAACATGGCCCCCGCGGGACTGACCGTCGTCATCATAGACCGCGCCCTCGCCGGAAACGAGCTGCCCATCACCCCGCTGATGATGAGCTATAAGCGCATGATAGACAAGGACTCCATGTATAACACCCCGCCGTGCTACAACATCTACATGCTCGGCCTCGTGCTCGACTGGGTCATAGAGCAGGGCGGCCTTGCCGCCATGCAGAAGCTCAGAGACGAGCGCAGCTCCATGCTCTACAGCTTCCTCGACGGCAGCGATATCTTCCGCGCCTGCGCCGAGCCGGGCTCGCGCTCCGGCATGAACGTCACCTTCCGCGCGAAGAGCCCGGAGCTTGAGGCGGAGTTCGTGAAGGAGGCGACCGCCGCCGGATTCGTGAATCTCAAGGGCCACCGATCCGTCGGCGGCATGAGGGCGTCGATATATAACGCCATGCCGGTCGAGGGCGTCGAGAAGCTCGTGCAGTTTATGAAAGATTTTGAGGTGAAGCGCCATGCATAAGGTAAAAACGCTCAACAAAATAGCCCATGTCGGCATAGAATACCTGGAGGAACAGGGCCTGCGCGTCTCCGACGATGTAAGCGCGCCCGACGGCATACTCGTCCGCAGCGCCGACATGCACAGCTATGACTTCAACCCCGAGCTGCTGGCCATAGCCAGAGCTGGCGCGGGCACCAACAATATCCCGATAGATAAATGCACGGAAGCGGGCATAGTCGTGTTCAACACGCCCGGCGCGAACGCCGAGGCGGTCAAGGAGCTCGCCATCTGCGCCATACTCATGGCCTCGCGCGACGTGGTCGGCGGCATAGAGTGGACGCGCGGCCTCGCCGGAAACGGCGGGGACATACCCAAGATGGTCGAGAAGAGCAAGGGCGGCTTCACCGGCCCCGAGATCATGGGCAAGACGCTCGGCGTCGTCGGCCTCGGCGCTGTCGGCGCGAAGATAGCCAACGCCGCGCTTGAGCTCGGCATGATGGTCTACGGCTACGACCCCTACCTCTCCGTCGACGCGGCCTGGAAGCTCTCCGGCAGCATCAAGCACGCCCACGACCTCGAGACCATCTACCGCAACTGCGACTATATCACCCTGCATGTGCCGTACCTGCCGGACACTCACCACATGCTGAATGACGAGGCCTTCGCCCAGATGCGCGACGGCGTGCGCGTCATAAATCTCGCGCGCGGCGAGCTGGTCGACGACGACGCCATGCTCAGAGCGCTGGATTCCGGCCGCGTCGCCAAATACGTCACCGACTTCCCGAACGCGAAGACAGTCACGTTCCCGAATACCATACCCATGCCGCACCTCGGCGCGTCGACGCCGGAGAGCGAGGAGAAATGCGCCGTCATGGCGGCTCGCGAGCTCGCCGACTACCTCGCAAACGGCAATATCAAAAACTCGGTCAACCTGCCTAAGGTCAAGCTCGACCGCATGGGCGTGTCGCGCCTGTGCGTCATCCACCGCAACATCCCCCGCGCCATAAACAAGATACTCGACCTCATTGGCGAGCGGAACATAAACGTCGAACACATGATCAACAAGCCCCGCGGCGAATACGCCTATACCATGATAGACACCAACACCCCGCTCGACGAGGAGATTGCCGAGCACATCTCGGCCATGGACTTCGTATTCCGCGCGAGAGTTCTGTGAGGAGGTAAAAGCAATGCTCAAGTATAAATTCGACACCCAGCTGCTCATAGAGGGCGAGGGTCTCGACGAGGACGAGATTCACGACTATATCGAGGCCAACATCGAGGGCGACTGCCTGCTCGCCATAGGCGACGACGACCTCATCAAAATCCACTTCCACACCAACACGCCGTGGAAGGTGCTGGAATACGCCGCCTCGCTCGGCGATATCCACGACATAGTCATAGAGAACATGGAGCGCCAGACCAACGATTTGCACGGCTGATTCAACTGCCGATTGTACGCAGTATACAAAATGCAGCCATTGTGCAAAATCGCCTGAAATCCGGCCTGTGAGAGGGCCGGAACAGCGAAATATCTGTAAAAAACGCCGAAACGGACGTCAGTCCGGCTCGGCGTCTTTTTTTGTGCGAAATCAAAAGCTATAATTCGAGATAGAAAAAGCCGCGCCGGCATCGCGGCGAAAACATTAGTCAGGAGGCGGATATATGTCGGAGGTGAGACGATTTTTCGTCGACAGGCGCAAATGCCTCGGCTGCAAGACCTGCGAGCTGAGATGCGCCGTCGCGCGGGGATCGGTCGGCAAGGAGCTTGTCGCGGCGGTGAGGGAGAACCCTCTGCCGCGCAGCAGAGTCTATGTCCAGAGCGACGGGGAGACCCCGGCGGTGCTGCACTGCCGTCAGTGCGAGGACGCGCCGTGTCTCAGCGCCTGCTCCACGGGCGCGCTGAAGGTCGACCCGGAGACCGGCGTCAAATACATAGACGCCGACAGATGCATAAATTGCTGGATGTGCGTTATGGCCTGCCCCTACGGCGCCATAGCCCCGGCCTCGGAGCGCCACGCGGCGGACAAATGCGACCGCTGCTTCCAGATGGAGCGCCCACATTGCATGGAGGCCTGCCCCACGGGCGCCATCGAGCTGCTCACTGAGAGCGAGATAGAGGCACGGATGCGCGAGCTGCGCGCCGAAACCATGAACGAGAGATGAGGAGGAACTGACATGGCCACAATCAGACGCAAGACCGCCATTCCGGCGCTTGACGACTTCAAATACGCTAGAAAAAACGGCATCGACCTCTCCTGGGACAACTACGAGCAAATGCTCCCGCAGGACGGCTTCGCGAGACTGGGCCTCGCCTGCAGCGACTGCCTGATGGGCCCCTGCCGCATAAATCCCTTTGACCGCGGCTCGGAGAAGACCGTCTGCGGCCTCGGCAGAAAAGAGCTGGCCTACCGCAGCATGATGCGCCTCATGGGCGCTGCCGCGCGCGAGACCGCCGACCCGATGGCGGCCATCCTCGAGACGGCGGCGGCAAAATGCCCGGAGACCGTCAAGGTGAGCGACGGCTGCACCAGCGTCGGCGCGGGCGTGCTCAAAACCGATATGATAAATGTGCTCTGCGAGGGCGTGCCGTTCGCCCGCCTCGCCGAGCTTGAGAAGGCGGCTGAGAGCGCCGACGCCGCCGGGGCGAAGGGCTTCAACTTCGTCCTCGTCGGGGCCTGCTGCTCGAAGAGGAACACCGCCTGCGGCCTCGCGAATGTCGAGCTTGCCATGCTCACCGGCCTGGCCGACGCCTACCTGCTCGGCGCGGGCGCTGTCGGCCTCGGCCGCAACGCCGCCGCTGCGTACCACACCGCCGTGCTCTGCCCCGGCATGGAGACCGGCGCGCTGCTCAAAAAGGCCGCCGAGGCATTCGCAAAGCGCGACGCCGCGAAGATCCGCCCTGCCGGCGAGCCTGTGCAGCTCAAAATGCACAGCCTCGAGAGCCTCGCGGAGATTGCCGGAAGCTGCGATAAGGTCGCCCTCTTCGCGGGCGACGCGAATATCAAGCGCACCGTCGGCGCTGCTGTCATCGACACGATAAAGGCGCTCACCGCCAAGGGCGTCGCCTGCTTCACCTTCGGCAACGCCGCCGTCGAGGCCGCGGGGCTCGATGGCGCCGTCTACGCCAGCGGCGCTGCTGTCAGCGATGTCGCCGCCTGCGAGGCGATAATGAAAAAGGTCTGCGCCGTGTGCATGCCGGAGCTGGCTCTGGGCGGCACCGTCGCCCAGGCTCTGTACATGGGCGGCAAGGGCGCGCCGGTGCTGACCTGCACCGAGCTGCCCGTCGAGGGCTGCCCGGAGCTTGCCGACGCGCTGCATGAGAGCGTTGAATACTGCGCTCCGGGCGACTTCACCGCCAGAGCGCTCGAGTGCGCGGGAGAGGGTGTGTAAGCATGCGTATAGACGCCACCAAATGCATAGGCTGCGGCAGATGCAGAGCCTTCTGCATCATGCAGGCCATAGACTTCGCGCGGCCCGGCAAGGGCAGGGTGGTCAGGTGCGTCGTGAACGAGGACGAGTGCGTCGACTGCGGCATCTGCTACCGTTCTAAGGTCTGCCCGACGGACGCGCTGTTCCAGCCGGAGACTGAGTACCCCCGCTCCATCCGCGGCACCTTCAGCAACCCGACCGCCATACATAAGGAGACCAAGGTCCCCGGCCGCGGCACTGAGGAGATGAAAACCAACGACGTCACCAACCGCTATAAGCGCGGCTTCGCGGGCATGGCGGCTGAGATGGGCAGACCCGGCATAGGCTCGCGCCTGCGCGACGCGGAGAAGGTGTTCATGGCGCTCGCGCCGCTCGGCGTGGAGTTTGAGCCGCAGAACCCGCTGACCACGCTGCTCGAGGACAAGACCACCGGCAAAATGCGCCCGGAGGTGCTCGATGAGAAGGTGCTCTCCTGCATAGTCGAGATGATAGTCCCCATAGACCGCATCACCGAGATATATGAGACGCTCGACAGAGTCGCAAAGGAGATAGACACCGTGTTCTCCATAGACCTCGTTTGCCGCACGAACGAGGATCTCAGTGTGCCGACGCTGGAGATTATGGACAAGGCGGGCTATTGGCGCTCGATAAACGGCAAGACCAATATAGGCCTCGGCAAGCTCGAAGTTAAGGGGGCGAAGAAGTAAATGTCACATACTCTGCACAGACGCGGCACGCCCGACTCGCTGTCGCGCGACTACGTTGTGTTCGCCATGTCGGCGAAGGGCATAAACGCCGAAAATTCAAAATACGCGCTCAAGGAGTTCCTCGACATAGTCACGCAGTTCAACTGGGTGAATATGGGCGACATGAAGACCGGCGGCTACTACCTCGTCGGCAAGGACGCCATCATGGATGGCGTGCAGGACACGTCCATAGTCCACGGCGTTTTCACGTCCAAGGAGGATATGAAGGCGGCGGTCAGGGCGCTCAAGGAGGCAGACCTCGGCGTCTCCATCACCATCTCGGGCATTATAAACGAGGTGCGCGACGGCATAATGGCCGAGGGCCTCGCCCCGCACACCGTCGAGGTGAGCATGGGCATCAAGGGGCGCACCGATAAGCTGCCGGAGGACGACCTTTTGCAGATAACCACCATGTGCGGTCACGGCATGGTGTCGCAGAGCCTGGTGCGCCAGATGCTGATTGACATCAAAAAAGGCCGCCGCAGCGCCGAGGAGGCTGGCCAGTACCTCGCGACGCCGTGCGTCTGCGGCGTGTTCAACCCCAAGCGGGCCCAGGAGATACTCGAGGAGCTGCTCGACGTCTGGTGCCTCGACGAGGACTGATTGGAGGTTGAGCGCATGAGATATCTCATAGCCGGCAACGGCCCCGCCGCCGTTAACGCCGCGCGCGCCATACGCTCGCTCGACGCGGCGGGCGAGATTGTGATGGTCTCGCCCGAGGCGAACGAGCCGTACAGCCGCATAACCGTGCCTGAATACATGGCGGGCGAGACGGACGAGAGCGGCATGCTGTTCGCGCCCGGCTTCTATGAGGACTGCGGCGTTCAGACGCGCCTCGGCGCGTCGGTGGCCTCGCTGCGCCCGGAGGAGCACACCGCCGTGCTCTCAAGCGGCGAGGAGATAAAATACGACAGGCTTCTGCTCGCCACCGGGGCGACGCCGTTCGTCCCCGACTGGGCGGACATGTCCCTGCGCGGCATGTATACGCTCTGGAACAAGGCCGACGCCGAGCAGATTCGGCAGAGCATGGCGCCGGGTGAGAACGCCGTCATCGCGGGCGCGGGCCTGGTCGCGTTTCAGGCCGCAAGGGCGCTGAACGCCTACGGCATGAAGGTCACGCTGGTCGCGCGGCGCTATATCATGTCCCGCCAGCTCGACGCGCACGCGGCGGAGATGCTCAAATCCACCGCCGAGAGCTGCGGTGTGCGCGTGCTGCTGCACACCTCGGTGTCCGAGCTGCACAGCGAGGGCGGCGAAGTCACCGGCGTCACGCTCACCAGCGGAGAGCGGATAGACACCCGCTGCGTCCTCGCCTGCATGGGCACAAAGCCGAACCTCGACATGCTGACCGGCCTTCTGGACTGCGAGGGCGGAGTCGACGTCGACGACTATATGCGCACCGCCCTGCCGGATGTCTACGCCGCGGGCGACATAGTCCGCGCGAAGATGCACGGCGGCGGGCGCGGAGTGCGCGCAATATGGCCGAACGCAGTCGCCCAGGGGCGCACTGCGGGCCTGAACATGGCCGGATGCCCGACAATCTGGGAGGGCAGCCGCGCGATGAACTCGATAAAGCTCTTCGGCCTGTCGTTCATCTCCGCGGGCGCGACCGACGCCGCCGAAGGCGAGACGGAGACGCTGCTCTCCGCAAAGCCGAACGATTACCGCAAGCTGATAACCGACGGCGACGGCGTCCTGCGCGGCGTCATGTTCGCCGGAGCAGTGCGTGAGGCGGGCATACTCGCCGCGCGCGTCGGCGAAAAGCCCGGCGGCTTCAGGGGCAGCCTCCCCGAGGCCGAGCCGGACATCGTAAGAGAATAAAGCAAAAGCCCGCCGCAAATGCGGCGGGCTTTTGTTGACAGCGCGCGGCGCTCGGGTTAAACTGAGAAAAAAGGGGAGTGAAGAGCATGAAGAGACAGGCTTTCCGCATATTCGCGGCAGTCCTCGCCGTGTGCGCCGCGCTGGGCGCGCTGCCGACATTCGCGGCGAGCACCCGGCTGCCGGTGAGCGTCAGCGCCGGTGGCGATATCTCCACGGCAATAGACGAAAACGGCACTCTCTGGAGCTGGGGCTATAACGGCGACGGCTACAGCGCCTGCGGCGACGGCGCGCTCGGCGCGCACAGCGACACCGGCGTGGACGCATGCCAGCTTACGCCGACGCCCATACTTGAGAACGCGGCCATGGTCTGCGCGGGCGACTCGAATCTGCAGCTGTCTCTGGCCGTGACGGAGAGCAATGAGCTCTACGCCTGGGGCTGCGACAGCCAGGGATTTTTCAGCGATGTTTTCGCCTATCCCGGCGCTGTGAACACATCCAAAAAATTTGACACCCCCACCAGGGTGATGGACGGCGTCGTCTTTGCCGACTCCGGGCTGGACGTGTATTTCGTCATAAAGGACGACGGCTCGCTCTGGGGCTGGGGGCGCAACAACTACTGCAATCTGGGCATAGGCAGCACCGGCTTCTATGTCATGGAGCCGACTAAGGTGATGGACGACGTAATCGACGTCTGCGTCGGCCACCAGTGCGCCTACGCCGTGACAGGCGACGGCGCCCTCTGGAGCTGGGGCTATAACGGCGGCCAGCTCGGCCTCGGCGACGAGACCGGCGAGAAGGTGCCGTACCCCACGCGCGTCATGGACGGCGTCGCCGACATAGAGGACGGCAACGGCGCCGTCTACGCGCTGATGACCGACGGCAGAGTGCTCAGCTGGGGCTCGAACATCGGCTGCGGCCTCGGCGACGGGCTGACGGAGGCGCAGGAGAGCTTCCGCTCCGAGCCAAAGCAGATAATGTCCGGCGTGGCTCAGATATCCGGCGGCGACCACAACTGCTTCGCCGTGAAGACCGACGGCACGCTCTGGGCCTTCGGCCACAACACTTCCGGGCAGCTCGCAAACGGCGGCAGCGCCGACATAGCCAGCCCAGTTAAGATTATGGACGGCGTCGCCTGCGTCGACACCAGCGGCTACCACACGCTCGCCGTGAAGACCGACGGCTCGCTGTATGCCTGGGGCATGGGCCAATACGGCCAGCTCGGCAACGGGACGCACGGCTACACCGGCGGCAGAATCGCGCAGACAACGCAGCCGCAGAAGATAATGGACTCCGTCCGCGTCGCAAAAGCCGAACAGCTCATCGCCATACCGACGCCCTCGGCGGTTTTCGTGAACGGCAGCCGCGTCGCCTTCGACGCGTATAACATCAATGGCAACAACTACTTCAAGCTCCGCGACCTGGCCTTTGTGCTGAGCGGCACTGAGGCGCAGTTCGAGACGGAGTGGGACGCCGCGAACAACGCCATACGGCTCAAAAGCGGCGAGGCGTATACCCCCGTGGGCGGCGAGCTGCAGAGCGGCGCCGCCGGGAACAGGACGCCGACTCCCACCACCAGCCGCATATACCTCGACGGCGAGCCGGTGGTCTTCACGGCCTACAACATCGGCGGCAACAACTACTTCAAGCTCCGCGACATAGGCTCCGCCTTCGACTTCGGCGTCACCTGGGACGCAGAGAATTCCGCAATCCTGATAGACACCGCCAAAGGCTACGAGGCCGAGTGAGCAGCAAAAATCCCGAATGTGCACACATTCGGGATTTTTTGCGCGCCTAACGCGGCAGCTTCAGCTCCGGGAGCTTGGGGTGCTGCTCGAAGGCGTATTCGCCGGCGGTCAGCGGGCCGTCGGGCAGGCGGAGCGATTCGAGGGCGCGGGCATCGGCAAAGGCGAGGCGTCCGATGTGCCGCAGGCTGTCGGGCAGCGTGATGCCGCGCCACGGGCACTTGAAGTCAGCGCCGTCCGCTATCGCAACAGTGCCGGGGCGAATCACCAGCTCGTCGGAGCCGAGCGCGGCTACGCCGCCGGGCGTGCCCAGATACCAGCCGCCGAGATACACGGGCCGGCTCTGCCTGCGGAACCAGTTCGTCCTCTCGTGCGCGAGGGGCGAGGCCATAAGCCGCGCGGAGGCGGGGAAGTCCAGCCGCTCCAGTCCCGGCGCGGCGCTGAAATCCAGCCGCAGCTCCCTGATGCCCTCGGAGATGATCAGCTCGCGCGAGATCTCCGTCAAGGTGTCCGGCCCCAGCTCCGCGCGCGTGACGGGCAGACCGCCAATCTCGCGGGGGATGGCAATCACCTCGCCGGGGCGGCAGCCGGTGACGCAGATTTCGCCGTTTTCCTCGCGCCAAACGAGCAGATCCTCAAGACCGCGCCAGGCCACGGCGTCGCCCTCGCCGAGGCAGATGTAGCGGCGGCAGTCCAGACCGGAATCGGATGCATGTATCACATCCAGCCTGTCGCCGGGTGCGGCGAAGCGGTAGGCGGTGCCGGACGTCGCAGAGCGCGCCGCGCACGGCCCATCCATGACGAAGCAGCCGGCGGGCAGCTGAAGCTCCTCGAGCGGGCGGACGTATTCGTGCCGCCAGGCATACACGGAGCCGCCGCAGAGCAGAGCGCCGCCCAGCGCCTCGACGCGGAGGCCGCGCTCACCGAGTGTAAAAATATTCCTGTAATCCATATCAAAATCTCCCAAACAACAGTCGCGCTTGTAAGCCGCGCGGATGAGTGGTATAATTCCATTGATTTACCGCTGGGGGTGCGCTGAATGCTGAACACGCTTGACGATTACATATGCCGCAGCCTGCCGGAGAGCGGCAGCCTGAAAACAAACCCCAATCTGGGACTGAAGGTCGACGGCGCGGGGCGCTTTCTGCCGTTTTACGGCAACACGGCGGTGTTCCTCCTGCCGGACGGGGTGAAATCCCGGCTGGCAGAGCTGCGCGACGGGCTGTATTCCGCCGCGCCGGAGCTGTTTGCCGAGCCTCTGGACGCGAGCACCTTCCACATGACGCTGCACGACCTGATAAACGGCCCGGACGAGACCGCCATAGCCGCATCCATGGCCGAGACGGAGGCGAAAGCCGGGGGAATCGTCGGGAGCTTCGGCGATTTCGAGCCTATAGCCATGCGCGCGACCTGGACCTTCAACATGGTGAACACCAGCA
>CALWXY010000164.1 GCA_944385595.1 uncultured Oscillospiraceae bacterium | reverse complement strand
GTGACAGTTCAGGCCGCGCTCGACAGCGGAATGCGCGCCGTCATCTCGCGCGGGCTCTCCGGCGGCGAGGACGACGTCGAGGGCGGCAAGCGCCGCCTGCGCGAGGCTGAGACGGAGATAGGCAAATATAGAAATACCAGCTCCCGCATAGGCTTTATGCTGGCGCCGCACGCAGTCTACACCTGCGGCGAGAGCTACCTGCGCGAGATCGCCGACAAGGCCAGGGAGCTGGGCCTCGGCATACACACCCACCTCGCGGAGACCGACGGCGAGGTGCGCGGCGGGCACGGAACGGACAGCGGCTCGCCGAGCGACGTGTAGGGCCGGTGCGTCGTGCTCCGCGGCAGTCGCGTCGCGACGCACTGCGTCAGACTCAGCATAAGCGACATCAATATACTGAGCTACAGGGGCGTGAGCGTGGCCGTCAACACCGGCAGCAACCTCAAGCTCGGCAACGGCCTGCCGCCGCTGGCCTCGCTGCGCCGCCACGGCGTGAATCTCTGCCTCGGCACCGACAGCGCCGCGAGCAACAACAGCCTCAGCATAATCCGCGAGATGCAGTTGTTCTCGCTGGTGCACAAGGGCGTCACCAAAGACCCGACCGTCGCGCCAGCGGCGGACTGCTTCGACATGGCCACGAAAAACGGCGCGAGAGCGCTGGGGCTTGAGGGCGTCACCGGCGAGCTGCGCGAGGGGCTGAGAGCCGATATCGCGCTCTTCCCGCTCGATGGGCCGGAGCAGCACCCGCTGCGCGACCCGAAGTCCATGTTCTGCTACTCCAGCTCCGCGCTGAAGGCCGACACCGTCATCATCGACGGCGAGATTGTGCTCGACGGCGGCCGCTTCACGCGCTTTGACGCCGAGCGCGTCCTCGCCGAGACAGCGGAGCGCTGTAAAAATCTTGAATCAGAGGGGAATATGACCGCAAATGTATGAGATCAGGGATATAAACCTCGCCCCCTCGGGCGAGCGCAAGATAAAGTGGGTGCAGAGGAACATGCCCATACTCGGCAGAATAGCCGAGGAGTTCAAAGTCACCCGTCCGTTTGAGGGACTGCGCATAGCGCTGTCCGTACATATGGAGGCCAAGACGGCCTGGCTCTGCCGCGTCATGGCCATGGGCGGCGCCGAGATGCACGTCACCGGCTGCAATCCGCTCTCCACTCAGGACGACGTCGCCGCGGCAGTCGCCGCCGGCGGCATAGACGTCCACGCCTGGCACGCCGCCACCGAGGAGGAGTATAACGCTCACCTCTGCGCCGTGCTGGAGTGCCGCCCGAACATCATCATCGACGACGGCGGCGACCTCGTGCACCTCATGCACACCAAATACACCGATTACATACCCGACGTCATAGGCGGCTGCGAGGAGACCACCACCGGCATACACCGCCTCAAGGCCATGGCCGCCGCCGGCGAGCTGCGCTTTCCCATGATGATGGTGAACGAGGCCGACTGCAAGCACCTCTTCGACAACCGCTACGGCACAGGCCAGTCCGTCTGGGACGGCATCAACCGCACGACGAACCTCATCGTCGCGGGCAAGAACATAGTCGTCGCGGGCTACGGCTGGTGCGGCAGGGGCGTCGCCATGCGCGCAAAGGGCATGGGCGGGCGCGTCATCGTCACTGAGGTCGACCCCGTCCGCGCCATCGAGGCCGTCATGGACGGCTACGAGGTCATGACCATGGAGCAGGCCGCCCCGCTCGGGGACGTGTTCGTCTGCGTCACCGGCTGCCGCGACATACTCACGGCAAAGCACTTCGGGAAAATGCGCGACGGCGCCATACTCTGCAACGCGGGCCACTTCAACGTCGAGATTGCGCTCGACGAGCTGGCGCAGCTCGCGGCGGAGCGCTACGAGGCGCGCAATAATATAGAGGGCTTCGTTATGCCCGACGGGCGCAGCCTCTTCGTGCTGGCCGAGGGCAGACTTGTGAACCTCGCCTCCGGCGACGGACACCCGGCGGAAATCATGGATATGAGCTTTGCCATCCAGGCGCGCAGCGCGGAGTACCTCGCAAAGCACCGCGGCCTTGCGCCGGACGTCTACCCCGTGCCGCGCGAGATAGACAGGGCGGTGGCCTTCACCAAGCTCGAGACCCTCGGTATAGAGATAGACAGTCTCAGCGACGGGCAGAGGGAGTATCTCGGCATCTGAGCCCGATTCTGAAAGCGGGGTGAGCTTCGTGGATAACCAGGACTATGAGGCGCTGCGCGACAGGCTCTTCGAGCTGCTGGACAGCCGCAATCTTAAAGAGCTCCAGCTCATGCTGGAGGATATGAACGAGTTCGACATCTCCGAGTTCCTCACGGAGCTCGATAATACCAGAATGGCAATAGTCTTCCGCCTCCTCTCGAAAACCCAGGGGGCGGAGGTCTTTGCAAACCTCGACGTTGAGGATCAGGAGCACATCATTAACTCCATAAGCGACTCCGAGCTCGGCAGCATCATCGAGGAGCTCTACGTCGACGACGCCGTCGACATGATGGAGGAGCTGCCGGCAAATGTCGTGAAGCGCGTCATGCGCACCGCCACGCCGCAGACGAGAAACCTGATAAACCAGTACCTCAAATACCCGGAAAACTCCGCCGGCAGCATAATGACCGCCGAGTTCATCGACCTCAAGAAGTACATGAACGTGCGCGAGTCCATAGCGCGCATACGGCGCATAGGCGCCGACAAGGAGACCATCTACATCTGCTACGTCACCTCCGCCGACAGACGGCTCGAGGGCGTCGTCACGGTGAAGGACCTCATCCTCTCTGAGGACGAGGCGGTGATCTCCGATATAATGGACACCAATGTCATCTGCGTCCACACCACCGACGACCAGGAGGAGGTCTCGGAGATGTTCTCCGACTACGACCTGCTGGCCGTGCCGGTGGTCGACAAAGAGGGCAGACTCGTCGGCATAGTCACCGTCGACGACGTCATCGACGTCATGGAGCAGGAGGCCACCGAGGACTTCGAGAAAATGGCGGCCATACTGCCGTCGGAGAAGCCCTACCTCAAGACAAGTGTGCTGACCTTCGTTAAAAACCGAATACCGTGGCTGATGGTGCTCATGTTCTCAAGCACACTGAGCGGAATAATCCTCGGCGTGTTTGAAAACGTGTACGTCCAGGTGCCGCTGCTGGTCACGCTGATGCCCATGCTCACCGGCACGGGCGGCAACGCCGGCTCCCAGGCGGCGACGCTTATCATTCGCGGTATGGCCGTCGGCGAGATCGAGACGAGCGACGTGCTGAAAATACTGTGGAAGGAAGTCCGCGTGGCCGCGGCCTGCGGCGTCATACTCGCGGTGCTGAACTATATAAGGATAATCCTCATGTACCCGGGCGAGGAGCTGGTGGCGATGGTGACCTGCGTGGCGCTGTTTTTCACCATCATACTCGCGAAAGCTCTGGGCTGCACTCTGCCCATATTCGCAAAGCTCTGCAAGCTCGACCCCGCGCTCATGGCCTCGCCCATGATATCCACTCTGGTGGACGTCGTGGCGCTTATAATCTACTTTTCGATATCCGCCAGGGTCTTCGGCATAGCCTGAGCCTCCGGCGCACAGAACGATAAAAGGAGAAACAATTATGACTGAATTCGTCCGTTCCAGCAGGATCTCCGAAGTCCACTCCGACATACGCGGCCCCATCTACCAGGAGGCTCTGCGTATGCAGGCGGAGGGCGTGGACGTGCTGCGCCTCAACACCGGCAACCCCGCCATATTCGGCTTCACCATGCCCGACAGCGTCCGAGAGGCACTCATCGCAAACGCAGACAAGGCAGTGGCATATTGCGATGTGCGCGGCATGGCGCCGGCACGCGAGGCAATTCTCGCATACCACCGCTCCAAGGGCGTCGCAGATATCGGCATGGACGATATATTCATAGGCAACGGCGTCAGCGAGCTGGTGCAGATGGTGATGACGGCCTTCGTCAACAACGGCGACGAGATACTCATCCCCTCGCCGAACTACTCGCTGTGGTCGAACTGCGTCTATATGGCCGGCGGCAGACCCGTGTTCTACAAGTGCGACGAGGCAAACGACTGGATGCCCGATATCGAGGATATAAAGAGCAAAATCAGTTCCCGCACAAGAGCGATGGTCATAATAAACCCCAATAACCCCACCGGTGCGCTCTACTCAAAGGAGCTGCTGCTCGACATGCTGGAGATTGCCCGGCAGAACAAGCTGCTCGTCTTCTCCGACGAGATATACGACCGCCTCGTCATGGACGGGCT
This sequence comes from uncultured Oscillospiraceae bacterium, assembly GCA_944385595.1. Classification (GTDB taxonomy): domain Bacteria; phylum Bacillota; class Clostridia; order Oscillospirales; family Oscillospiraceae; genus Heteroscillospira. The sequence continues at coordinate 7,640 of CALWXY010000164.1, read as the reverse complement.
GGAGCACTTCTCCACCGCCTCGCTCGCGCCGGACCTCACCGTCGTCACGATGAACGGCCTGTCGAAGTCGCACATCATCTGCGGCTTCCGCTGCGGCTGGATGCTCATAAGCGGCTCGAAGCACGCCAAGGATCTGGTCGACGGCGTCGTGGCGCTGGCGGCGATGCGCCTGTGCGGCAACGCGCTGACGCAGCTGGTCATCCCCGCCGCCCTGAGCGATTCGGACAGCACCAAAGCCATGCTCGTGCCCGGCGGCAGACTGTATGAGCAGCGCGAGGCCGTGTGCCGCGAGCTGGATAAGATTGAGGGCATAAGCTACGTCAAAAACCGCGCCGCCTTCTACCTTTTCCCGAAGCTCGACAAGCAGCGCTTCAACATCACGAGCGACAAGCAGTTCGCGCTGGACTTCCTCCACGCGAAGCACGTGCTGATTATCCCCGGCAGCGGCTTCGACTGCCCGGATAACGCCCACTTCCGCATAGTCATGCTGCCGGAGGCCGAGCGCATAGGCAAGGCCATGCGCGACCTCGGCGACTTCCTCGCGGACTACAAACAGAAGTAAAATTTTGAGCGAAAAAAGGACGCATCGAAATTCGATGCGTCCTTTTTGTTTTTAAAGCTCCGGGTCGAAGGGGAGATAGTGCTCGCGCTTTATGGCGGAGGAGAGCTCAACCAGCGCCCGGGCGGGGATGTGCTGCCCGCTTCTGACTATGGGCGTCGTGCGGAGCACGAGGCCGGACGGGCGGTCGGCCTTGAGGAGTACTCGCACGGAGCAGCCCTCGCCCTCGCGGCTCTCTATAATCACAGTGCCGCCGTGCCTGGAGGCGATGGCGGAGCAGAGCGGGAGGCCGAGCTTGCTGTGGGCGCCGGGTATGCCGAGCGAGTCGGTGACGGGCGACATGCGGAAGGCCTGGGAGAGGGTCTGCGCGCTCATGCCCTCGCCGTCGTCGTCGACGGAGATGACGACGTTGTCGCCGTAGTCGCTGAGCGCGACGCGGATGTGTCCGCCGGCGGAGCAGTGCTCGAGGCTGTTGGATAGCAGCGCAAAGACGAGCTTTTCGAGGAGGTCGCCGTCGCAGACGGCGGAGACGAGCTTGTCGGGCGGGGAGTAGCTGATTTCGATGCCGAGGTCGCGCGAGAGGTCGCGCGCGGAGCTGACCACATCGGAGAGGAAGGCCCCGATTTCGGTGGGCCTGGGGCAGAAGGGGTAGCTGTTGTCGCCGAGTGCGGCGAGAGTTGAGAGATTGTCGGCCGCGCGCTGGAGGCGGCAGCAGCTCTGGCTCATGGCGCTGAAATACATGGCGGTGCGCCCGTCGATGCTGCCGAGCAGTTTTTTCTGGATGACGTCCAGTCCCATGCGGACGGTGTTGGCGTTGGCTATGAGATACGACATGACGGAGGCGGGGATGTTGACGGTGCTGTTGACCTTTTCGGCCTCCTCTATGGTGACGACAGTGGAGCGGTTGAGCGTGGAGATGGTGAGGAGGCAGCCGCGTCCGTCGACAGTCTCGGAGACGGCGGAGCCGTCGGGATAGGGCCACATGCGGAAGAGGTCCTGCGGGTGGCGGGAGATGACTGAGCCGGAGAAGAAGGTGTCCGCGGCGGCGTTGGCGTAGACGACTCTGTCGTTACGCACGGCGACGACGGGCGAGGCGAACTGCTTGAACAAATCGTCGAGCCTGCTGCTTAAATCGCCCATGGCGGCGGCCTCCTTTCCAAAAAGACATGGATAGTATACCGGCGGAGCCTGTTTATATGTATTCAAACGGTCTGCCGACAAAAGTTCGACACAATTCGACATAATTCTACTATTTTCGACCTTTGTTTGTCAATCGCGGCGCGTCAAATGTACCCGATATTTGGCACAACGGTCGAATGTCCGCACAAGTTACGGGGTATAGGTGCGTATTCTGCACAGGATAGTGCAAAAAATGTATACAAAATAGCATCAAAATTGCCTTTAAAGCGTGAGATTGCTGTTGTTGCGCGGGGGAAAATGAGCTAAAATATATTGTCAAGAGAATACTGCCTGTCAGAGCAATAATATACATTTATGGAGGAATGAACCTATGAGTATCAAAGCGGGAATTAACGGCTTTGGACGTATTGGACGTCTTGCATTCCGCGCAGGCATTGAGCGCGGAGACTTTGAATTTGTCGCTCTCAACGCTCCGGACAAAACACCCGAGCAGCTGGCATACCTGTTTAAATACGACTCTGTCCACGGCCGCTTTAACGGCGACGTCGACTATGACGCTGAGAACCTCATCATAAACGGCAAAAAGACCCGCGTGCTCGACAGCCGCGACCCCAACACCCTCAACTGGGGCGATTATGGCGCCGATTACGTCATGGAGTGCACCGGCAAGTTCCTCACCCGCGAGAAGTCCATGCCGCACCTCAAGAACGGCGCGAAGGTCGTCATCTTCTCCGGCCCCTCCAAGGATGATACTCCAATGTTCGTCTACGGCGTCACCCACCTCACCTACACACCCGACCTCGACATGGTCTCCAACGCGAGCTGCACCACCAACTGCCTCGCCCCCATGGCCAAGATAGTCAACGACACCTGGGGCATAGAGGAGGGCCTGATGACCACCGTCCACGCCGTCACCGCCTCCGAGAGCTCTGTCGACGGCTTCAACAAGAAGAACTGGCGTCTCGGCCGCACGGCGTTCGAGAACATCATCCCGACCAGCACCGGCGCCGCCAAGGCCGTCGGCAAGGTCATACCGGAGCTTCAGGGCAAGCTCACCGGCACCTCGCTGCGCGTGCCTGTGTCCGACGTCTCCGTCGTCGACTTCACCGTCAAGCTCAAGACGCCCGCGAGCTATAAGGAGATTTGCGACGTCATGAAGGCCGCCTCCCAGAACGAGTACAAGGGCATAGTCGGCTTCGTGGACGAGCACGTCGTCTCCTCCGACTTCAAGACCGACGCCCGCACCTGCATATTCGACGCCAAGGCCGGCGTCGCCCTCACCGACACCTTCGTCAAGCTGATGGCCTGGTACGACAACGAGTGGGGCTACTCCAACAAGATGCTCGACCTCACCAAGCACATCCACAAGGTCCGCACCGGCGAGGACGCATAAGCCCGCAGACATACAAATATACATATAACACTCATGGGGGAGCGGGCGCGAGCCTGCTCCCCTTAAAAAATCCTTGATTTTATTGGATTTTTGTTGTAGAATAACGTCTGCGCCTTTAAGCCGGCGAAGCGGGCCGAAATCGCCCGGCGCCGCGCCTTGTTCCGAACAGGAGGTGCCAAATGTCGGACAGCAAAGGTCAAAACTATCTCCACGGCGCCGCCATACTCGCGGCGGGCGTCGTAATCATGAAGATTCTCGGCGCCATCTACAAGATTCCGCTGGGGAACATCCTGCACGACGAGGGCTACGCCTACTTCCTCGTCGCCTACAACATCTATAACCTGCTGCTCACGATTGCAACGGCGGGCTTTCCCGTCGCGCTGTCGAGAATGATCAGCGAGGCGAACACGCTGGGGCGGCCCATGCAGGTGCGGCGCACCTTCCGCGTCGCGCTCGCCACCTTCGCGGCGCTCGGCGCCGCGGCCTCGGTGGTGATGTACCTGTTCCCGACGGAGCTGGCAGTCTCCATGGGCGAGCCGAGAGCCGCTCAGAGCATATGGGCGCTGTCTCCGGCGGTGCTGCTGGTGTGCCTCACCAGCGCCTACCGCGGCCACGCCCAGGGCCTCAACAACATGAAGCCCACGACCGTCGGCCAGGTGCTTGAGGTGCTCGTCAAGGTCATAGTCGGCCTCGTGCTCGCGTGGTACCTCACCAGAGCGGGCAAGAGCCTCGCCATAGCCTCCGCGGGCGCGGTGTTCGGCACCGTCGCGGGCGGACTTGCGGCGCTCATATACATGTTTGCGTTCAAAGCGCGGCATTATAGCGATAAGCCCTCCGCCTCCGCCGACAGGGCGGACAGCAGCGGCGCCATCTTCCTGCGCCTGATGCGCATAGGCATACCGATAACCCTCGGCGCCTCGGTGATGAGCCTCATAACCCTCATCGACATGAAGCTCGTGCTCGAGCGGCTCCAGACCGCCGCCGGCTTCACGCAGGATCTCGCCTCCGAGCTCTACGGAGTCTACGGCAAGGCCATGACGCTGTATAATCTCCCCGCGGCATTCGTCACGCCGCTCACCATAAGCGTCGTGCCGGCCATCTCGGCCTGCGTCGCGCGCAAGACCTACGAGGATTCCTGCGACATAGCGGAGGCCTCGGTGCGCATAACCTCGGTTATCGCCATGCCGATGGCCGTCGGCCTCTCGGTGCTGTCCTACCCGATTATGAAGGTGCTGTACAGCTCCAGCCACGACTCCGGCCCCACGCTGCTGCTGCTCATGGGCATAGCCTCGTTCTTCGTCTGCCTCGCGCTCATAACGAACGCAATCCTGCAGGCCCACGGCAACGAGCAGTACCCCGTCTACTCCATGATAGTCGGCGGACTTGTGAAAATCGGCGTCAACTGGGTGCTGGTCGGCAACCCCGATATCAACATCTACGGCGCCCCCATAGGCACTATATGCTGCTACCTCGCCATGTGCCTCATGAATCTCGCGTTCATGTGCCGCTGCATGGAGCGCCGCCCCTCGATGGCGCGGATTTTCGCCCGCCCGCTGCTCAGCTCCGCACTGATGGGCGTGGCCGCCTGGGCCGTGTATGAGACGGTCCACGGCATAGCCTCCGGCATAATCAGCTCCGCCTGGCTCGGCATGGCCTTCTCCATGCTGATTGCCATAGGCGTCGCCTGCCTCATATACCTGGTGCTCATCATAGTCACCAGAGCCGTCACGCTCGAGGATATGAAGCTCATACCGCGCGGCGAGAAGCTCGCGAAGCTGCTGCATATACGCTGAGAGAGGAACTTTCAAATGGTTGAATTCACCCGCAAGGAGCACTACGATGTCTCCGATTTCAGAAAAATAATAGAGCTGCTCCGCTCGCCGGGCGGCTGCCCGTGGGACAGGGAGCAGGACCACAAATCCATCCGCCGCAATCTGCTCGAGGAGGCCTGCGAGGTCTGCGAGGCCATAGACGAGGAGAGCGTGCCTCACCTGCGCGAGGAGCTGGGCGACCTGATGATGCAGGTCATCTTCCACGCCCGCATAGAGGAGGAGCGCGGCAGTTTCGACCTCGACGACGTGGCCGACGAGGCCTGCAAAAAGCTCATACTCCGCCACCCGCATGTGTTCGGCGACGTGAAGGTCTCGTCCACCGGCGAGGTGCTCGACAACTGGGACGCCATAAAGCGCGCCGAGAAGTCGCAGCGCACAACTGCCGAGGCCATGGACAGCGTCGCAAAGACGCTGCCGGCACTCTGGCGCGCGGATAAAATCCAGAGCAAGGCCGCAAAGGCGGGCTTCGACTGGCCGGACGTGGCCGACGCGCTCGCCAAGCTGCGCGAGGAGCTCTCCGAGCTGGAGGAGGCCATAGCCTCCAAAGGCGACGTCGAGGGCGAGCTGGGCGACGTGCTGTTCGCCGCCGTCAAGGTCGCGCGCTTCACCGGGGTCGACCCGGAGGTGGCGCTGAACCGCAGCAGCGACAAATTCGTCTCCCGCTTCAGATACGTCGAGAACGCGGCGGAGGCCTCCGGCAGAAAAGTCGAAGACTGCCCGCTCAGCGAGCTCATATCGCTCTACGCCGAGGCCAAGTCGGCTGAAAATGTATAAGTCCCCGGACTAACCGGGTTGCTTAATATAAAATGGCGCAAGCCGCCGTTATTATCAGGAGGTTACCAATGAACAAGGCAGAACTCATCACCGCGGTCTCCGAGAAGACCGGACTTTCCAAGAAAGACAGCGAGAAGGCCGTCAACGCAGCGCTCGATACCATCGCCGAGACCCTGGAGATTGGCGAGAAGGTTCAGCTCGTCGGCTTTGGCGTCTTTGACGTCAAGGAGAGAGGCGTCCGCATGGGCCGCAACCCCAAGACCAAAGAGGAGATTGAGATTCCCGCTTCCCGCGTGCCGCAGTTCAAGGCCGGCAAGCTGCTCAAAGAGGCAGTTGCGAAGTAAACCCCCAAAACGGTGCGGCGCACAGCGCCGCACCTCAGCTTGTCTGAAAAGCTCTGTCGGAGCTTTTCAGACTGCGCTTTGCCGCCGGGCATTTTCGCGCGCGAAAATGCCGCTTCGCTCAAAAAGCCTGATTCCTCAGCCTTTTTGACGGCGGCCTATCCAATTCGAGGCGGGCCTTGCCCCCTCGAGCTCCCCCGCTGTATCCCAAGTTAATAGGCGGAGCGCGTTTTTTTGACAGTCTTCGGTGCGGCGCTGTGCGCCGCACCTATTTCATATATGGGAGGAATATATGAGACTCGACAAGTTCCTTAAAGTGTCGCGCCTTATAAAGCGGCGCACCGTCGCCAACGAGGCCTGCGACGCGCAGCGCGTCACGGTAAACGGCCGCCCGGCGAAGGCGTCCTACGACGTGAAGCCGGGCGACGTGATTGAGATAGCCTTCGGCCAGCGCAGCCTCAAGGTCGAGGTGCTGGACGTCGCCGAGCACACCGCCAAGGCCGACGCCGCGGGCCTCTACCGCGAACTGCCCTGAAAACCATATATCGTGATGACTTCCGCTTGACAGAGCACAAAATCCTGTGTTTGTCAAGCGGAATTTTTTACCTCGCCCGGCTCGATAATTGCAGCTTTACGGCGTTATGTGAACCAATTATGAATATTTTGTAGACAAAGGGTTTTGCACAGGGATGTTGAAAACTCTGTTTGAAATGTCTAAAACCGTTACTGTAAAGGCATTTCCGGGCGCGTCGGGGCGGCGCGGGGTATTCAAAGACGCATGAATATTCCATAAAAGGCGAAACCCGGAAAAGGGCCATTCAAATTTGGAATAGCGGCGCGGTCATAAGGGGAGTACCTGTCCCATATAGATATCATAAGAAAGGGATGGTGACCGTGAAAAAACTGCTGGCAGTGATATTGGCCGTGTCGGCGCTGGGGATGAGCGCCGCGGCGGCGGGGGAGAGCGCGCCGGAGATTACCACTCCGCACGCGGTTCTGATGGAGAAGGAGACCGGCTGCGTCGTCTACGAGAAGAACGCCGACGAGCGTGTGCCGCCAGCGAGCGTGACGAAGGTGATGACCATACTGCTGATAGTCGAGGCCCTCGAGCGCGGGGACATCACGCTGGACGATACGGTCACGGCCTCGGCCAACGCCGAGTCCATGGGCGGCTCGCAGATATACCTGGAGGCCGGGGAGAGCATGAGCGTGCGCGACATGCTCAAATCCATAGTGGTGGCCTCCTCCAACGACGCCGCCGTGGCGATGGCCGAATACCTGTGCGGCACAGAGGCCGACTTTGTCTCGCGCATGAACAGCCGCGCAGCCGAGCTTGGGCTGGAGAATACGCATTTCACCAACTGCACCGGCCTTTTTGAGGACGACGACCACTACACCAGCGCCCGCGACGTCGCCATAATGTCGCGCGAGCTGATAGACCACGAGATGATAAAGGACTACACGACCATATGGATGGACACGGTGCGAAACGGCGAGTTCGGGCTGAACAACACCAACAAGCTGATACACCGCTACGAGGGCTGCACCGGCCTCAAGACGGGCAACACGAGCGCGGCGGGGCACTGCCTCGCGGCGACGGC
>CALWXY010000163.1 GCA_944385595.1 uncultured Oscillospiraceae bacterium | reverse complement strand
AACAAGAAGTACATGAACATGAAGCACCTGGAGGCCGTCCTTGAGGATGCCTCCATTGCTGGCTGACTTCATTCACTCCAGCGACTGCAAACCAATTTGCGAAAAATCCTTGACGCTACCCGTTTTTACTATTAAAATATTGGAACTTATGAAAATCTAGCGCACGGATTCGGCCTTACACCGCTAGCTCCCGCTGCTGGTACTGCTGTGATTGGAGGTGCACCTTGAAAAAACTATGTGTTTTGCTGCTGCTCATGTTTTTCCTCTCCTCCCCCGCCCTCGCCGCGCCGGAGCTGCCGGAGCAGCGGATAAGCATTGGCCATCACGCTGACGTGCTCATGGTCGCGCCGGGGGGCGAGCTGGTCGTCTGGGGCGCCGATGAGCTGGGATTCATGCAGCACTTCGGCTTCTACGGCGACACCCGCGATTACTCAAACCGCATGACCATCGTCCCGGGTGACGTGAAGGCTGTGGCGGGCACCTACACCTCCGCGCTTGTGCTCATGGATGACGGCACTCTCTATGGCTACGGCACGGAGATGTATAACAATTTTGCCGGAAATGAGCCTGCAAATTACAACTACTATACATACAATCTCTATAACAGTGGCTCAATGTTCCCCATCAAAGTCATGGAAGATGTCGCAATGGTATCCGGCAGCTTAGGCAGATTCTCCGCTCTCAAGACCGACGGCAGCGTATGGTGTTGGGGGCGCGATGACGACGGAGAGCTGTTTAATCCCGTGAAGGTGATGGATAACTGCCGGTCTGTGTCGGCGAGCTACGCCGTCACCGACGACGGGAATTTATATAAATGCGGCTGCACAGAGTATGAAGCGGAATACGTAGCCTCCGGAGTCTTTGCTGTTGGCGGCACGTATGTGCAGCTGGAAAACGGTGACCTCTACAATACACACGATTTTGTTGAAAGCATGAGCAGCGGTAATGGGCTGCCAGAGCCGGTGGCGCATGACGTCCGCAAAATCTGTGGCGAAGGCTATATATCCGAGAGCGGTGAGCTGTACTCATGGTATTATACAGACAAGCGCTTTGTGAAGCTGCTCGACAATGTTGTAAACGCCCATTGTCAGATAAATATGTGCATTGCCGTCACCGGGGACAACAAAATCTACGCAACAACTATGGAAAGCCTTACATATGAGACTTTTCAGTATCTCGGCCCCCTCGACGAACTCGCTCCGGAATACGAAAAAAGCTTCAACCCGTGGCCGGTGATACTTCAGGCGGAGCTGGTCTTCCGCAAGCTGCTCCCGCTGCTGCCGGTGCTATTGTGATTGGAGGTGCCGCCATGAAAAAGCTGTGCATTTTGCTACTGTTTCTGTTTTCCCTCTCCGCCCCCGCCCTCGCCGCACCGGAGCTGCCGGAGCAGCAGATAAGCATAGGGCATATCTCCGACATTTTTGTGGTAGCACCCGGCGGAGAGCTCGTTGCATGGGGGACAGATGAAACGAATCTCATGGCTCTGTGCGGAGCCGATATAAGCAGGCGTCTCCACACGGACGGCTTCAGCTACGCTGACCGCATGACGCTCATAAGCGGCGGCGTTAAAGCCGTTCAGGGTACTTATTTCGGCCTCCTTGCGCTCATGGATGACGGCACATTGTACGGATTCGGCCTTGATTTTCAGAACTGCTTTGCCGGACGCGCGCCGGAGAACTATTCAAGAGCTTACGCCCTGTACAACAACGGCTCCCTCTATCCTGTAAAAATAATGGAAGATGTGGCTTCTATATGCGGAAATTTTGACTTTTTTACTGCCTTAAAAACTGATGGAAGTGTATGGGTCTGGGGCACGGACTATTATTCCCCGGTCAAAGTTATGGAAGGTTGCCGCTATGCGACTCAATCATATGCAATTACAAAAGACGGTGGCCTATATTGTCTGGATAGTGGAGAATATATTTGTTCAGGAGTGTTTGCCATTGACGGCGGACTGCTCCAGATGGAAAACGGTGACCTTTACAGATTTGAAGACTATCTCGCTGCAGCTGAACTTGGCTCAGCGCCCCCGGAGCCGATAGCTGTGAACGTGCGAAAACTGTGTTCCGGTGGATATATAACCGAGGACAGCGCTCTGTACTGCAAAGATTGGGACGGCAGCGGCTACATCAGGGTACTGGAAAATGTTGAGCACGCCTTCTGCTGGCCTTACATATGTTTGGCGACAACCTGTGACGGGAAAGTATACTCATCTGAAATGAACTCGAGTAATTTTACAAACATGGAGTATCTCGGCCCCCTCGACGAACTCGCTCCGGAATACGAAAGGAGCTTCAACCCATGGCCGGTGATACTTCAGGCGGAGCTGGTTTTCCGCAAACTGCTCTCGCTGCTGCCGGTGCTATTGTGATTGGAGGTGCGACATGAAAAAGCTGTGCATTTTACTACTGCTTCTGTTTTTCCTCTCCGCCCCCGCCCTCGCCGCGCCGGAGCTGCCGGACCAAAAGATATATTCAGTCCGCAGCGACGATGTCTTTATCGTCACGCCCGACGGGCATGTCGTCGCGTGGGGCACGAACGACACCGGGATCATACCCGACTTCCTCAGGTCGGACAACTACTTTTGTGATTATGTAAACCGATTTGCGGCTTTTGACGGCGCCGCCTCGCTGTCCGGCGGCTATCTCAACCTGTTCATTGTAACGGTTGACGGCGAACTCCACGGCTACGGCCCCTACGATAACTTTACCTACGCCGGGAAAGAGAGCGATGGCAACTCGAAGACCGTCAAAATCATGGACGACGTTGTCATGGTCTCCGGCGGCTACGACCACTTTTCCGCCCTCAAGGCGGACGGCTCCGTCTGGGATTGGGGGCGCGACCCTTACACCGACGAGTATTACGGTCCCGTCGAGGTGCTCGGCGGCTGCAAATATGTTTACGGCTACTCCGCCGTCAAAAACAACGGCGACCTCTATGTCTGGGGTCCCGGCTACCTGACCCCCACCCGCATAAAGTCCGGCGTCTTTGCCCTGACTTACGACCTGATACAGATGAAAAACGGCTATGTCTACGAATATATCCCGGGTGATTTGGCCGGGAGCTTTCTGCGTGAACCGATAGCCCGCAACGTCCGCAAGCTCTGCGACGGCGGCTACATTACCGAGGACAGCGCGCTGTACGCAAAGCAGGATGACGGCAGCTATGTCGAGCTGCTCAGCGGCGGCGTCGAGTCCGCGATGTGCGGCTCATACATCCGCGTCGCCATCACGGACGACGGGTACGTCTACACGAACACAGTTCCCGGCGACTTCAGCACCTTCGCCTGCGTCGGCACGGTCGACAGCCTCGTGCAGATACCCGTCGCTCCGCTGATTCTCTCCGCGGCGAAGATGATGCTGAGGCTCGTCCCGCTTCTGGTTCCGCTGATTTGACCGCGTCGGGAGTGGCAATATGAAAAAAGCAGTTTTCTTGCTCATCCTTGCGTTTTGCATCTCCGCGCCCGCCGCGGCGTGTCGGGATGTGGCCATCATAGACGTCGGGCATTACCCACTCAGGCCAGGGCAGCCTTGGCAAGCTGTCCCCGCCATGACCCCGTCAACCTAAGATTGCAGAGGCCTTCGCCAATGGAAAGGCGTTCATCCCGTTCATCACCTGCGGCGACCCCGATCTGGCGACCACCGCCGCCGCCGTGCGGGCAGCCGCGGAAAACGGCGCCGACCTCATTGAGCTTGGCATTCCGTTCTCCGACCCCACCGCCGAGGGGCCGGTGATTCAGGGCGCCAATCTGCGCGCGCTGCGCGGCGGCGTCACCACCGACAAAATTTTCAATCTGGTGCGCGGGCTGCGGCGGGATGTGAAGGTGCCGATGGTGTTCATGACCTACGCAAACGTGGTGTTTTCCTACGGGGCGGAGCGCTTCATCTCCACTTGCCGGGATATTGAAATCGACGGCCTCATTCTCCCCGATCTGCCGTTTGAGGAGAAAGAGGAATTCCTGCCCTTCTGCAAAAAATACGGGGTCGACCTCATCTCGCTGATTGCGCCGACCTCGGAAAACCGCATAGCCATGATTGCCGGAGAGGCGGAGGGCTTCCTCTATATCGTCTCCTCCCTGGGCGTGACCGGCACAAGGAGCGAGATTAGGACGGATCTGGACTCCATACTCGAGGTGGTGCGCCAGAACACCTCCATACCAACCGCAATAGGCTTCGGCATATCCACCCCCGAGCAGGCAAAGCGGATGGCGGAGATAGCCGACGGCGTGATTGTCGGCTCCGCAATCATCAAGCTGCTGGAAAAGCACGGTGAGGATGCGCCGCCGTTTGTCGGCGAGTATGTGAGAGAGATGAAAAGCGCGATATCGATTTAAACCGCCATCCGCGCAAGCGGCGACGGCTCACAGGCAAAAAGGCAGCTTAGTGCTGCCTTTTTGCTTTTCGCGAGACGGCCTCGCCGCTTGATGATATGCGCTGTTTTTGGTATAATAACTGCAATATTTATCCACAAAGAGGGCGGGTGAATTTATGCCGGAGCGAGCGCTGGATATGGTTCTGTTTGAGGAGGCGCTGAATCGCGAAATCTGGATTGACGGGCGCATACGCGCCGGGCGCGAGGCCGCGCCGAACTGGATACGGCAGCGCCTGGCCGACGAGCTTTGCAGCCGCCTCCGCCTCTCGCCGGAGCTGCGGCGAGAGTTCGAGGCCGGCGAGGAGCCGGGCTTCTCCGCCGTCTCCGATGCGCTGCTGAGGCTCCGCCCGCTCTCCGGGCAGCTTGAAAATCAATACCGCGCCATGCTGAGCTGCAATCGCGCCGAAGCCGCCGCCTGGCTGTGGAAAACCGCGATTGACGAGGAGCTGCGCCTTCTGCCGGAGCGCAGCTTGGGCGAGCAGCGCATACCGCCGGCCAGCTGGTGGCGCTTCCGCTGTATGAAGGTCTGCCCCTCGCCCGACCTCGCCGACAAGGTCGCGGCGGCGCTGGGCCTCGGTTCGGACGAGGCCGACGAGCTGCGCTCTCTGCTCATCCGCAGGCAATTTGACGACGTGAGTCCGCTCAAGGCGCCGGTGCGCGACGGAGTCCGCGCCAGCGGCAAAAGCGTCACCGCATTCCGCGAGGACGCCTACATCTCCCGCAGCGCGTGGCATCCCTTTGAGCCGCGCGGCAGCGGGGTCGTGAGCCGGGGCACGCTGTTCAAGCTGGTGCTCGCCCTGGGGCTGACGCCTGACGGCGGCTGGGACTTCCTCGCGCTTATCCGCAGCGGCTTTTACATGGACTGCGACCTGCTCTTCCTCGCCTACATGCGCCTGATCTGCGCCGCGTCCGATTCGGGCGGCTACGTTCCGGAGGAGCTGGCGCAGATCATCGAGGAGCGCCGCTTCGACGGCGACGGCAGGCCCATGTTCGATAACCCCTACCCCTCCGCCGCGCTGCTGGATTTGGATTAAATTTTAGCTCCCGATTTCACGCCGGGATACATAAATATAGCTCCGCCTCTGCTAAAATGTGGCCACAAGGGAAAACCAACGGCCACATCACAAGGAGGTACGGCAATGGAAAACATCAGGAACACAAATCTCAGCACTCCCGACTATGTGGAGATCTACGCCTCCGCCGCGAAGCTCGACGGCGGCGACAGCCTCAAATCCGTCATGCTTGAGATGCCCGCCATGCTGGGGCGCGGAGATCTGGACGAGGTCGAGGCGGAGGAGCTGTACACCGAGATTACGCAGTGCGTACAGCGCTATCAGCAGCTGCGCGACGGCCTCACCTGCGAGCTGATCGACAGCGCGAACGGCTTTCTTGAGCGCCGGGGCAGCTATGTCTCGCAGAGCGAGGTCATGAAAGACGTGCTCCGCGGCCTCGACATGGCTGAGCGCGGCATAGACCCCGCCAATTTTGAGGACAAAAGCAGCCTTGAGGCCTACGAGGCCGCATTCGGGCGCGACGATGTTTACGAGAGCCTGCCGTTTTCGAACCTGCGCACCGAATTTCTCGAGCGCATCGGCAGGCTGGGGCTGTCGGAAAAATCTCTGGAGCGCATGTTCCGCGAGCTGGAGAAATCCCCGGACTGCATCGCCTCCGCCGCCGCCATCGGGCGCGACGGCTACGCCCTCAAATGCCTGACGGCCATGCACATCTGTCTCAGCCGCCGCGAAGTAACCGCGAAGCAGGCGGCCATGAGCGCCTGTCTCAACACGGATTTCGAGGCCGTCGGCGACGCCGTCCGCCTTGGCCGCATGGCGGCGGAGGCCGCCGGGATATTCGTCGACTGCTGCATCCTCGCGGCGACTATGCTGGGCGGCGCGCTGTTTGTGAGCAGCGACAGCCTCGGCGCCCTCGCCTTCGCCTGGGGCGCGATGGCCACTGTGGGCGTCAGCCTCTACTGGCTGTATTACAACCTCCCCGAGCGCGCCGGAAAGGCGTCTATAGTCCTCCGCGACCTCATTCACCGCGGCAAGGCCTCCGCAGCCGAGGGCTGGCGCAGGCTGCTCAGCCGCATCCGCGGCGAGGACGACGAGTACTACGACGAGGATTTCAGCTACATCAGGGACAGGGACGGCCTGCACGTCGAGTCCCCGTTCTGATTCATCTCCCAGTTTGGGACAAAGGAGTGAGCGCAATGACACACAGATTCATGGGCGGCGAATACGCGCCCGGCGCGGTCATCGACTATCTCTCGCAGCTGCGCCCGGCGCAGACCGTGGTCGGCCTGAGCATAGGCGCGGATGAGACGCGGCTGTGCAGGTGCAGCGCAGGCTCCGGCGGAGCGCCGGAGCTTGCGGCGCTGAGCCTGAGCGGCGACGGCCCCACCCTGCCCACGCTCATCGGCTATCAGAGCGGGCAGGTGTTTATCGGCGGCGACGCGCGCAACGCGCCCGACGCCATCGACGGCTTCTGGGTGCCGCCGGAATACTGGCAGGCTCAGTGCACCACCAGTCTGAGCTATCAGGGCGTCATGGCCGACTACCTCTCAGCGCTCTGGAAGTCGGCGCTCTGCCGCGACGAGGAGCTGTGCTCCGCCGCGGCGGACGGCAAGCTGCTGCTCGTGCTCGGCTGCCCGGACGAGGGCGGCTGGCTGGGGAGCTCTCAGCGCGAGCGGCTGCGCGCCCTCGCGGCGAAGGCCACGGGCTGCGCGCAGGTCGCCGTCCTGCCGGAGACGAACGCCGCCCTGGTGGATTCGCTCTGCCCCGACCCGGCCTGCGCCGCGCCCCTCGGCGCGATCGAGCCGGAGCTTGCGCTCGCTTCGCTCGACGGCTTTGCCGGACTCGCCGGGACGGCGGCTGCGGCGCGCGGCCTCTGCAAGCTCTATATTCGCCTGCAGGCCTGCGGCGCTCGCTTCGTCTCCGAGATGAAAAACAAAATCCGCCCCTTTATTGAGCGCGAGCGGCGCGCGCTGATGCGCGAGGTCGCCGCCGACGTCTGCGCCCAGGCCATGCGCGACGCGGCCGACGCGCTCCGCCCCCTGATAAGCGACGGCGAGGCGCACATGCGCGCCGGGCTGATTGACGCCGTCGCCGCGTCGGTGTGCGGAAGCAGCCGCATCGTCCCGGCCTGCGACAGCGCTTTCAGACAGCGCGCCGCGGCGCACGGCGCGGCCTGCCGGGGCGAGATCCTCAAGCTCTGCGCCGAGCTCAGCCCCGCGCTGTACGGCGTGTGCCTCCCGGCAAGCTGGCGCGCCGGGGCGGAGTCCGCCTCCGGGTTCAGCGGGGCGGAGCTTGACCAGAAATGGCTCGGCTGTCACATCAGCGAGGCGGTGTCGCACTCGCTGATGTCGAGCCTCACCTACGGCTTCATCATGGGCGTCGCCCTCATCGGCACCTACGGTCTGTGGCCGATTTTCGACAGCGACAGCTTCAACAATATGCGCTCCGGGCACGACAGTCAGGACGAGGAGCTATCCCCCGCCCTCTGCCGCAAGATACTTGAAAAATT
>CALWXY010000162.1 GCA_944385595.1 uncultured Oscillospiraceae bacterium | reverse complement strand
ATCTCGCTGGTGGAGATCATCTGTATGTTGATGCTGGCCTCGTAGAGGGCCTCGAACATCAGCGTGGCTATGCCGGAGGAGGTGATCATGCCCGCGCCGACTATGCTGACCTTCGACACATGGTCGTCGATGTTGATGTGGTCGAAGCCTATGGTCTCCTGCGCCTCCTCGAGCGCGGCGACGGCGGCCTGCGCGTCGTTCTCGGCGACGGTGAAGCTGATGTCGTTGGTGTGGTTCTTGCCCAGCGACTGGAGAATGATGTCGACGCTGATTTTCGAGTTCGACAGCGCCCTGAATACCTTGAAAGCGGCGCCGGGCTCGTCGGGCAGGCCGACGACCGCAATGCGCGCGACGTTATTGTCCTTGGCGATACCGCTGATCTTCATCTGTTCCACGTTTTTTGCGACCTCCTTAACTTTTGTGCCGGGCTTTCTGACGTAGCTGGACAGCACCTCAAGCTCTATGGAATATTTTTTCGCCATCATGACGGAGCGGTTGTGCAGCACCTGCGCGCCGAGGCTCGCGAGCTCGAGCATCTCGTCGTAGGTGATCTCGTCGAGCTTTATCGCGCCCTCGACCTTGCGGGGGTCGGCGGTGTAGACGCCCTCGACGTCGGTGTAAATCTGGCATCTGTCGGCGTGCAGCACGGCGGCTATGGCGACGGCGGAGGTGTCCGACCCGCCGCGGCCGAGCGTCGTGATGTCGTCGTATTTGTTGACGCCCTGGAAGCCCGCAATCAGCACTATGCGGCGCTTATCCAGCTCGCTGCGGACGCGCTCGGCGGTGAAGTCGACTATTCTGGCGTTGCCGTAGGCCGAGGTGGTGCGGAAGCCCGCCTGCCAGCCGGTGAGCGAGACGGCGGGGAGACCCATGGCCTCGAGCGCCATGGCCATCAGCGATATGGATATCTGTTCGCCGGTGGCGAGCAGCATATCCAGCTCGCGCTTGGAGGCGTTGGGGTTGATCTCCGCGGCCTTTTCGAGCAAATCGTCGGTCGTGTCGCCCTGGGCGGAGAGCACCACGACGACGTCGTTCCCCTCGAGATATGTGTCGGCTATGACCCCGGCGACCCGGCGGATTTTCGCCGCGTCGGCGACGGAGCTGCCGCCGAATTTCTGTACTATCAGCATAGGTATTCCTCCAAATGTCTCCCGCGGCGCGCCGCGGGGATTTGCCCTGTCGTTACATTATATCCGCAGCACGGCGTGCGCGTCAATCCAAAATTCTGTAGTGGGAGAGCACCTCCATGTCCTCGAGGCTCTCGTGCAGGCTGCTGTGGGTCATGGGGTCGGTGACGAAGGCGTATTCGTCGGGCGGCGCGCCGCGGCGCGTCACGAAGCGCACGTTGCCGAGCTTCGTGCCTATGGCGGTGAGGCTCGCCTTCACGCGGACGTACCAGCGCATGGGCATCTCGTCGGCGTCGGTGACATAGCCGGGCGCGGCCGGCTCCCAGCTCAGGTATTTGCGCGCCTTGAAGTGCTTGGCGGCGTCGATAACGTCGGCGACGACGGCGCTGGCCGTCGGCCGCTTGCCCGCGCCCGCGCCGTAGAACATGGCCTCGCCTATGGCGTTGCCGTGCACGACTATGCCGTTCATCACGCCGTCGACATTCGAGAGCAGGCTGGAATTTTTGATGAGGTGCGGCGCGACGTAGGCGGTTATCTTATCCCCGCCGCTGCGCAGCGCCCTGCCCAGCAGCTTTATCTTGTAGCCGAGCGCCCTCGCGTAGGCGACGTCCGCGAGGTCGACGCCGCGTATGCCCTGGGTTTTGACCTCGTCGGGCGGGACGTGCCTGCCGAAGCAGAGGTCGGCGAGTATGCAGGTCTTGCGGCAGGCGTCGATGCCGTCGACGTCGGCGGTGGGGTCGAGCTCGGCGTAGCCCAGCTCCTGCGCCTGGCGCAGCGCGGTGTCGAAGCTCGTGCCGCATTGTATCATCTGGGTGAGAATATAATTGGTCGTGCCGTTGAGTATGCCGTATACCTCGTCAATCTCGTTGGCGGTGAGGCACTGGGTGATGGGTCGGATGATGGGTATGCCGCCGCCGACGCTGGCCTCAAACAGGTAGTTGAGGTTTTTCTCCTTGGCGATGGCGATAAGCTCCTGCCCGTGCCGGGCGACCAGCTCCTTGTTCGCGGTGACGACGCTCTTGCCCGCGAGCAGGGCGCGCTTCGTGTACTCGTAGGCCGCGCCGCAGCCGCCTATGACCTCGACGACTATGCGAATCTCCGGATCGCTCTCGATGACGGAGAAGTCGTGGATGACGAGACCCGCGAAGGGGCTCTCGGCGTGGTCGCCGCGCGCGAGTATGTACTTGACCTCTATCTCCTCGGCGGCGTTGTGGGCAATGCTGACCTTATTTTCCGCCATGACCTCGACGACGCCGCTGCCGACGGTGCCGAAGCCCAGAACCGCTATCTTTATCATATAGTCTCCTCCTTTTCGCTCAGCCCGCGAGAATCTCTGTTTTTATTACGCCGTCGGCGCTCTCGAGCCGCTCCTTCAGCTCCTCAAGCCCCATCTCCATGTCGGCTGTCTCCGCCGAGATGGTGACCGAGGCGGTGGAATTTATCGGTATGCTCTGGTTGATCGTGAGAATATTGGCGCCGGAGCCGGAGAAGATATTGAGGACGGTCGAGAGCACGCCCATCTTATCCCTCAGCAGCATCTGGAAGGTGATGATCTGCCCGTGCTTCATGTCCGTGAAGGGGGCGATGGAGTCCTTGTACTTATAAAAAGCGCTGCGGCTTATGCCCGCGCGGGCGACGGCCTCGGCCACCGTCTGGCACTCGCCGGTCTCGAGCAGGGCGCGGGCCTCGGTGACCTTTATGAATATCTCCGGCAGCATACTGCTCTCGACGAGATAGTATTTGACTTTTTTATTGTTAGCCATATTGCATGTCCTCCGTGCGTGGCCGTTTGTCTTTGAATGAAACAATGGTACCACAGTCTGAGCCGGAGCGCAACTGGAATTTGCACCGAAAAACTCTCGCCGGAGGTGAGTTTCTTGTACAGTAGTCCAAAGACGGCGGCGCGGCTGCTTATGGCGCTCGGGATATTGCCGCTCTTATGGCTGGCGTGGCGCTATGTGCTGCCGGCGGCGGCGCCGTTCGCGGCGGCATATGTGCTCGCGCTCGCGATGGAGCCGGCGGTGCGCTTTCTCTGCCGCCGGGGGCTGGGGCGGGAGGCGGCGTCGGGCGTCGGCACTCTCGCGCTGCTCGCGGCGCTGATTGCGCTGGGCTATTTCGCGCTGCGCGGCGGGGCGTGGCTCGTCTCGCGGGCGGCGGAGCTGCTGCCCGGCGCTCTGGGACTGCTGGCCGGGACGGCGGCCGCGCTGAGGGACGCCCTCGCCGGGCGCTTCGGCGAGCTCTCGCCGGAGCTGAGCGCCTGGGCGGACGCCTCCTTCGCCTCGCTGACGGGCTATCTCGCCGCGCTTCCCGCCGAGCTGAGCGCGCGGCTGATCGCGCAGCTGACCTCGGCGGCGTCGCGCGCGCCGGGGGCGCTGATTTTTGCCGTGAGCTGCGGGATAGGCGTCTACTTCATCTCGGCCTCGCTGCCGGACATACAGACCTTCCTCGACACCCGCCTGCCGGAGCGCTGGCTCGCGCGCAGGCTCCGGCTGCGCCGCGAGCTGCGGGACACGCTCTGGCGCTACCTGCGCGCGCAGCTCATACTCGCGGCTCTGGTGTTCGCGCTGCTGCTTCCGGGGCTGTGGCTGCTGCGGGTGAAGGGCGCGTGGCTCGTTGCCCTCGTCACCGCGGCGGTGGACGCGCTGCCGGTTTTCGGCTCGGGCGCCGTGCTGCTGCCCTGGGCGGCGGCGGCCATACTCACCGGCGACGCGCCGCTCGGCCTGGGGCTTCTGATACTCTGGGGCGCGGCGACTCTGCTGCGAAACTGCGTGCAGCCCAAGCTGCTCGGCGACCAGCTGGGCCTGCACCCGCTGCTGGCGCTGGCGGCGCTCTACGTCGGCTGGTATCTCGGCGGCGTGGCGGGCATGGTGCTGCTGCCCATAATCGCCCTGCTCGCGCAGCGCTTCATCGCCCGACCCGATTGACAAAGCGCTTCGCGGGAATTATTATGTATTGTATGTAAAAGGCAGGTCAATTCCAATGTTGAGGCGTGTGGAGGTCGCCCGGGCATGAAAAAGCTGATGTTTATCGTGAATCCGAACGCCGGCAAGGGCGGCTACCGCGCCTCGCTCGGCGAGGTGCTGCACACGCTCTACGGCGGCGGCTATCTGCCGGAGGTGCACTTTACCGCCGGCCACGGCGACGCGAAGCGCCTCGCCGCCGCCTGCCCCGCCGACTGTAAGCTGCTCATCTGCATGGGCGGCGACGGCACTCTCAGCGAGGTCGCCGAGGGGCTGGCGCAGCTGGATAGCCCGCCGGAGCTGGGCTATATCCCCATGGGCACGGCCAACGACGTCGCCACCTGCCTCGACCTCAGCCGCAGCCCCGTCGAGGCGGCGGAGACGATTATAACCGGGCGCTCGCTGCCATACGACCTCGGCAGCTTCAACGGCGAGCACTGCTTCACATACGTCGCCGCCTTCGGCGCGTTCACGGACGTGAGCTACCGCACGCCGCAGCAGAACAAGCAGGCGCTGGGGCATTTTGCCTACGTCCTCGAGGGCATGACGCGCCTGCCGAATCTGCCGACCACGGCGGCGATAGTCGAGCACGACGGCGGCGTCATCGAGGGCGACTTCATATTCGGCGGCGTCTCGAACACGACCTCGCTGGGCGGTATGCTCCGCCTCGACGACGACCTCGTCGACCTGGGCGACGGCAGGCTCGAGCTGCTGCTCGTGCGCGCGCCGCACAGCATCGCCGATTTGCAGACGGTGCTGAGCGAGTTTGTGGCCAAGGACTACGACGGCACGCAGATTAAGATTCTGCACACGACCCGCGCGCGGTTTCGCTTCCCGGAGCCAATCGCCTGGACGCGCGACGGCGAGGACGGCGGCGCTCATCGCGAGGTGAAGATAAAAGCGCTTCACCGGGCTGTGAGCATTAGGGTGAAGTGATTTTTTCGAAACCCATTTTCTTTTGTAAAAGAAAACGGGTTTCGAGCTTCCCAAAAGAAAACACGCGGGGACGGCAGAAAGCGCGTCGTTTTTTAGTTTCAGGTTAGTGTCAGGAAGCCGCCCGCGTATCCGAGTGCAAGTCTCTGTAGAGCGGCTGTAAAGGGAATTCGGATAACGCTCTCACCCCCGGTCGCGCCAAAGCGCTACGCTCCGGCGCTGAATT
>CALWXY010000161.1 GCA_944385595.1 uncultured Oscillospiraceae bacterium | reverse complement strand
GCGGCGGAGTACTCGCAGCTGTGGGAGCTGGCCGTCGACTCGCTGGAGCAGGCGGCGCTGGCGCTTGGCGACTCGGAGATGACTCTCGAGGAGTTCGGCAGGCTCTACCGGCTGATGCTCGCCCAGTGCGACGTCGGCACCATACCGCCGACGCTCGACAGCGTCTCCGCCGGCGAGATGGACAGGATGCGCCGCCGCAATATAAAACACCTTATTATAATAGGCGCCTCCGACCAGCGCATACCGCGCGTGGCGGAGCCGGGCGGCGTGTTCTCGGCTGATGAGCGCCGCGCGCTGCACGAGCTGGGGCTCGAGCTGGGTTCGACGGCGGATATGGAGCTCTCTCGCGAGCTGTGCCTGATATACAACTGCGTGAGTTTGCCGTCCGACACGCTCACCATGACCTACAGCCCGCACGGCGACGAGGGCGCCGAGGCGCGCCCATCATTCGTGATGCAGAGGGCGTCGGCGCTGTTCGGCCTTGAGATAGAGCGGGCGGACATGCCGCGCATGCGCATGACGGCGCCGCGCCCGGCCTGGCTGCTGGCGGCGCAGGCGCTCGGCTCCGGCGCGCCGGAGGGCGAGGCGGCTCTGGAATATTTTAATAGTATAGGCGAAGCGCAGCGGCTAAAGCAGCTGCGCGACGCGGCCAGCGCGCCGAGGGGCAGGCTCTCGCCCGGCGCGGTGAGGGCGCTCTACGGCGAGAGGCCGCGCCTCTCGGCCAGCAGAGTGGACAGCTTTTCCTCCTGCCGCTTTGGCTTTTTCATGCGCTACGGCCTGAGGGCAAAGCCCCGCCGCGCCGCGGGCTTCGACCCGCCGGAGATGGGAAGCTTCATGCACTATGTTCTCGAAAACGTCGCGCGGCGCATAAGCGAGAGCGGCTCGTTCAAAACCGCGAAGCGCGAGCAGGTCGACGCGCTGTGCGACGAGTTTGTCGGGCGCTACATAAGCGAAAAGCTAAACGACTTCCGCGAAAAAAGCAAACGCTTTGTCTACCTCTTCCGCCGCCTCACGGAGAGCGTCCGCTCCGTGGTGTGGGACATGGTGGAGGAGCTCTCGCGCTCCGACTTTGAGCCGCTCGACTTTGAGCTGAGCTTTTCGGAGAGCGGCGCTGGCGCCGTCGACCTCGGCGACGCGCAGCTCACCGGCGTGGCCGACAGGGTCGATGGCTGGGTCTCCGGCGGGAGGCTGTACCTGCGCGTCATGGACTACAAGACGGGCAAAAAGAGCTTCGATTTGTCGGATATCTGGTACGGGCGCAATCTGCAGATGCTGATGTACCTCTTCGCGCTCGCCGAGCGCGGCAGAGAGCGCTACGGCATGGAGATAGTGCCGTCCGGCGTGCTGTACGTCCCGTCGCGCGACCCGATGATAGCCGCCGACGGCGAGCTGGACGACGATGAGCTGAGCCGCCTGCGCGCAAAGGAGCGCCGCCGCAGCGGGCTTGTGCTCAGCGAGCCGGAGGTGCTCGAGGCGATGGAGCACGGCGAGGACACGCGCTTCATACCGGTGACCTTCAAAAAAGGCGTCCCCACCGGCGACGCGCTCGCAAGCGCGGAGCAGCTGGGGCTTGTCTCGCGATTTGTGGACGACACTCTGCGCTCGCTGGCTCACGAGCTGCGCGGCGGCAGCATAGAGGCCGACCCGTATTACCGCAGCCAGCAGGAGAACGCCTGCCTGTGGTGCGACTATTTCGAGGCCTGCTACTTCGAGCCGGGGCGCGACAGGCGCTGCTACGCGACGAAGATAAAACCGGCGCGAGTGCTGGAGCTGATGGCGGAAAAGGAGGCGGAGCATGGGAATTAAATTTACAGCCGACCAGAGCGCCGCCATACACGACCGCTCCCGCTCGGTGCTGGTGTCTGCGGCGGCGGGCAGCGGCAAGACGAGGGTGCTCACCGAGCGGCTGATGGCCTACGTCACCGACGAAAACGACCCCCGCGATATAGACAGCTTTCTTGTGATAACCTATACCCGCGCCGCGGCGGCGGAGCTGCGCGGGCGCATACTCTCGGAGCTGATGGCGCGCTCAGCCGCGCAGCCGGAGAACCGGCGGCTGCGGCGGCAGGCGAATCTCTGCTACCGCGCGCAGATAGGCACCATCCACAGCTTCTGCACCCAGGTGCTGCGCGAGAACGCGCACAGCCTCGGCCTCTCGCCGGACTTCCGCGTGCTCGACGGCGACATGGCGGAGACCATCGCCGCGCGCTGCTGCGAACAGGTGCTCGAGGAGGCCTACGACGAGATGGACGAGCCGTTCCGCGCGCTGGTCGACACCGTGGGCGCCGGGCGCGACGACTCGCGCCTTGCGAATATGGTGCTGACGCTGCACGAGAAGATGCAGAGCCACCCCGACCCGGAGAAGTGGGCGCGCGGGCAGAGCGCGGCGCTCTTCCCGGAGAGCGCCGACGCCGCCGACACCGTCTGGGGCGCGTACCTGCTGGAAAAGGGCAGGAGCGCGGCGGCCTACTGGGCGGACGAGCTGGAGAGGCTCATAGCCGACATGGCCATGCCGGGCTTTGAGAAGATACAAAAGGCATATTCGCCGAGCGTGGAGGACACAGCGCTTGCGCTGCGCGATTTGCTGCGCTCGGACGGCGGCTGGGACGGCTTCCGGGCAAAGCTGCCGGTGCCGTTTCCGAGGCTCGGCGCGCTGCGCGGCTCGCCGGACGAGGCGTTTTCGGAAAACGTGAAGGCCCGGCGCGAGGCATGCAAAAAGGCGATGGAGAAGCTCGCAAAGCAGTTCGCCGCCCCGAGCGCGGAGCTGCTGCGCGCGCAGCGGGCCATGGCCCCGGCCATGCGGCGGCTGCTTGAGCTGACGCTGCGGTTTTCCGAGCGCTTTTCAGCCGAAAAGCGGCGGCGCGGCGGGCTGGACTTCTCCGACCTCGAGCACCTCGCGCTGAAGCTGCTCACCGACGCGGACGGAAACCCGACGGAGCTGGCCGGGCGCATCTCCGAGCGCTACACGGAGATCATGGTCGACGAGTACCAGGACGTGAACGCCGTGCAGGACACTCTGTTCCGCGCCGTCTCGCGCGGGGGGCACAATCTCTTCATGGTTGGCGACGTGAAGCAGTCGATT
>CALWXY010000160.1 GCA_944385595.1 uncultured Oscillospiraceae bacterium | reverse complement strand
AGCAGCGCCTCAATCTTCTTCAGATTCTCCTCGCGCAGCAGCTCGGCGTCCATCCCGGCGACGAAGCTGCCCTTGCCCGCGAAAGTCACGACGTAGCCCTCGCGCTCAAGCTCCTCATACGCCCGCTTCGTCGTGATGACGCTGATACGCAGCTCCTTCGCCAGCAGCCGTATCGACGGCAGGGCGTCGCCCTCGCGCAGCGCGCCGGAGATTATCTGCGCCTTGATCTGCGAGCTGATCTGCTCGTATATCGGCGTGCCTCCCGAATTGCTTATGATTATATCCATCTGTGAACACCTCAGTATACTGTGTATGTACAGTATATACAGTATATACGCTTTTGTCAACAGGAAAATAAAAAAGCGCCCGCTAAAGCGGGCGCTCATTTTATCTCAAACTGAGCATATACCATTATTTCCTCGCCGGCGCCTCTCTCAAGCGGCTCGAACTGCTTGCCGATGCGGTAAAAACCTCTCGGAAGCTCGCCATAGAGGGACGCGAAGCGCACCGGCCACTCGTGCGTCTCGCCGATGCCCAAAGGCCACAGCTCCTCCGTCCATGTCCGCTCGTATTCGCTGGGAATATAATCCAAATCCGACCATGTGCCGTCCTCATAGCGCTGGACGGTGTAATAGCTCCCTGTCGCCAGCTCGCCAAACTCGTCTCGGCCGTCCTGACTATAGACGATAGTCACCGACGAATTTGCAGCTTCCTTAGTGGTGAGTGTGATACCGTAAATATTCTCCGGCTCCGGCGGCGGGGGCGAGGGCTTTGCCGCCCAGTATACGGCGGCCAGAATCAGCGCTGCTGCCGCCAGCGCCGCGAGCGCTTTTCTCATGGTATCCTCCTTTATATCAGCCGTCCTGCGGTATCCCGTGCACGGGGCAGTCGGGGTTGAGGCAGACGGTCTCTCCCAAATCGTTCACCACCGCCTCGCCGGTGCAGACCGGCTCCGTCGCCGGCTCCGCCGATGGCAGCGGGATATATGCAAACACCATCATCACAATGAGCGCTATCGCCATAAGCGTGCTCAATGCGGCGGCAAATCTGCCGTAGCTCAACTGGAGTCCCCCCTTTTAACTATAAGACGCACGGGAGGCCCAAATGTTTCACGCCGCGGCAAATTTTGCGAAAAGAATCCCGCCGGAAACGGCGGGATTTTTGCGTTCAGGTTCCGAGGTATGCGGCTTTGACCTTCTCGTCGGCGAGGAGCTGCGCGCCGGTGCCGGTCATGGTGATGCGCCCTGTCTCGAGGACATAGCCCATGTCGGCGGTCTGGAGCGCCATGTTCGCGTTCTGCTCTATGAGCAGCACGGTGACGCCCTGGCGGTTTATCTCGCGGATGATATCGAATATGCCGCGGACTATGATGGGCGCGAGGCCGAGCGACGGCTCATCCATCATGAGCACCTTGGGGCGGCTCATCAGCGCGCGGCCGACGGCCAGCATCTGCTGCTCGCCGCCGGAGAGCGTGCCTCCGGCCTGCCAATGGCGCTCCTTGAGGCGCGGGAAGAGGTCGTAGACCCACTCCAGGTCGCTTTCGAGGCTGTCCTTGCGGAGGTATGCGCCGATTTTGAGGTTCTCGAGCACGGTGAGGTCGGGGAAAATCCTCCGCCCCTCCGGCACGAGGGTTATGCCTCTGGAGACTATCTCCGTCGTATCCTTGCCGGTGATGTCCTCGCCCATGAACTCGACGCTGCCGCCGGATGTGCGCACCAGACCCGCGATCGCGCGCAGAGTGGTGCTCTTTCCGGCGCCGTTCGCGCCTATCAGGGTGACTATGCTCTTCTCCGGCACCTCGAAGCTGATGCCCTTGACGGCCTCTATGCCGCCGTAATTCACCTTGAGGTCGTTAATTTTGAGCATTATTCGACCACCCCCAGATATGCGTCTATGACGCGCTTGTCGCTCTGCACCTGCTCCGGCGTGCCCTGGGATATGAGCTTGCCGAAGTCGAGGACGTAGATGCGCTCGGATATCTTCATGACGAGATCCATGTGGTGCTCTATCATGAGTATGGTGAGTTTATATGTGTCGCGGATCTGGTGGATGAACTCGGTGAGCTCCAGAGTCTCCTGCGGGTTCATACCGGCGGCGGGCTCGTCGAGCAGCAGGAGCTGCGGCTCTGTCGCCAGAGCGCGGGCAATCTCCAGGCGGCGCTGGAGGCCGTAAGGCAGCGAGCCCGCGACCTCGTCCTTCAGATGGTCGAGTCCCTGCTCGGTGAGCAGCGCCATGGCCTCCTCGCGCATACGGCGCTCCTCCTTCGCGTTGAGGCGGAAGGTGGCGGAGAACACGTTCTGCTTCGCGCGCATGTGCTTGGCTATGAGCACGTTGTCGAACACGCTCAGCGCCGAGAACAGCCTTATGTTCTGGAAGGTTCTGGCTATGCCCAGCTTTGTGATTCTGTCCGGCGTGGGGTTGAGCACCTGGGTGAATTTACCGGCATTCTCGCCCGCGTACATTTTCTTCATCTTGCCCTGCGGGTGGTTCTCCACCATCGGCTGGCCGAGGAAGCTCACGCGGCCGTTGGTCGGCTCATAGACGCCGGTGATGCAGTTGAACGCCGTGGTCTTGCCCGCGCCGTTCGGGCCTATGAGCGCAACTATCTCGCCGCGGTTGACCTCCATGCTGAGGTCGTTCACGGCGACGACGCCGCCGAACTGCATGGTTACGTTTTCAAGTCGGAGGACATTTTCCATTATTTCGCCGCCTCCTTTTTCGCTTTGGGTTTGAAGAGGTCGCTGATCTCGCGGGTGCCCATCAGGCCGTTGCGGAAGAACAGCACCACTATCATTATGATGACGGAGAACACGACCATGCGGAAGCCGGTGCGGAGGAAAGGCACCTCCATGGCCCCGGACATCGCGTAATAGATGTCATAGCCCACAAAGACAACAGCCGGTATGCAGGCCGCCGCCATCATGCCCGTGCCGCCTTTCTTTTTGCGTGCGCGCAGGAGCAGCAGCGCCGTTATGGCTATGCCCGCGACGGCCAGCGCCGCTATGAACATGGTGCGGGAGCTCTCACTCTGGAATGTGGTGGGCGTGTCGAGGAATCTGAGCCACCACTCGGAGCAGGCGACGTATGCAAATGTCGCGATGACGCTGCCGCTTATCGAGCCTATGCCGCCGATGACGACTATGAGCAGGATCTCATAGGTGAGCGTGGAGTTGAAGCCCTTGGCCTGGGCGTTGGCCGAGTACATGGCGAACAGCGCGCCGCCGACGCCCGCGAAGAACGACGAGATGCAGAACGACAGCTGCTTGTGCTTCGAGAGGTTGATGCCCATGGCCTCCGCCGCAATCTCGTCCTCGCGTATGGCCTTGAAGGCGCGTCCGTAGGACGAATTAATCAGCAGCACTATAATCGCTATGCACAGCGCCGCGACCAGAAACGGCACGAATGTCGAGAGGCGCAGCACCGTCTCCCCGGCGGAGTTCTCGATGTTGAAGCTGGAGAAGGTCGGGAAGTTTTTAATCATGTTCGCGCCGTTGGTGATGGGGCCGAGGCGCTGCCACTGGAATATGGCGCGCAGAATCTCGGCGAAGCCGAGCGTCGCGATGGCGAGGTAGTCGCTCTTGAGGCGCAGCACCGGCATACCAATCAGCCACGCGAAAAACGCCGCGACGAGGCCCGCGAGTATCATGGCGATCAGCACGCCGAGCACCATGCTCACCGCGCCGCCGACGCCCTCCGCACCGAGAACTCCGGCGAACAGGTCGGGCAGCGAGAACTTCACCGCCGAGCCGCCGAACAGGTAGTAGACCTGATCCTTGCTGGCCATCGGCACCGTGAGTATGGCGTAGGTGTAGGCGCCGAGGAGCATGAAGCCCGCCTGGCCGAGCGAGAACAGGCCGGTGAAGCCGTTCAGCAGGTTCATCGACACGGCGACCAGCGAGTACACCGCGCCTTTTTTCAGCACCGTGAACAGCTGGCTGGTCGGTCTCAGCACCTCCGGGACGTTCTCCATGAACATGGATACGTTCTCAAGCAGTATGACGCCGCCGAGAATCACAAGTATGCACACGAGGGCAATCACGCTGCCCTTTTTGCTTTTTTTCTCAAGCATATCGGCACCCCCCTCAGACCTTGTCCGTGGCTTTCTCGCCGAACAGTCCGGTGGGCTTGAACACCAGAATGACGATGAGCAGCGCGAAGGTGAATGCGTCGGAGAAGACGGAGACGTCCCACGCTGACGGCAGACCCTTTATGATGGTCTCGCATATACCTATTATAAACGCGCCTATGACCGCGCCGGGCACCGAGCCTATGCCTCCGAACACCGCAGCGACGAAGGCCTTGAGGCCGGGCATTGCGCCCGCCGTCGGCACTATGGACTGGTAGTTCGTGAAGTAGAGTATCGAGCCCACCGCCGCCAGCGCCGAGCCTATGACGAAGGTGACGGATATGACGCTGTTTATCTTTATGCCCATGAGGCGGCTGGTCTCGAAGTCCTTCGCCACCGCGCGCATGGCCATGCCGACCTTGGTGCGGTTTATGAGCTGCGTAAGCGCGAGGACGAGTATGATGACCAGCACAGGCGTCAGCAGCACCGCCCACTTGATGTTGTTGCCCGCGACGGTGACGGTGTCGAAGAGAAACGGTATGCTGGGATAGGTCATAGGCTGGCCGCCGGTGATATAAGTCGCCGTGTTCTGGAGCAGATAGCTCACGCCTATGGCCGAAATCATGACGCTCATGCGCGGGGCCGAGCGCAGCGGCTTATACGCCACGCGCTCTATGATGAAGCCGAGCAGCACCGTCATCACTATGACGAGCAGCAGGCTGCACAGTACGGCCGCGCCCGGCGACATCACCGAGGTGAGCCAGCTCGTGAAGTATATGCCCATAAGTCCGGCGACCATGAACACGTCGCCGTGCGCAAAGTTTATGAGGCGGAGTATGCCGTAGACCATAGTGTAGCCTATGGCTATCAGCGCATACTGGCCGCCCACCGATATGCCGGAGAGCAGTATCGATATTGCGTATTCCATACAGGGACTCCTCCCATCTTTAGATATTGGGCTGTCTCGAAAACAGCCGGACACCGGCCATCTTCGAAATAGCCCAATCCCGTGCCCTTTTCTTTGTCACATGGCGGGGGCATAGTCTGCCCCCGCCATGATTTGCTTTTTTCTGTTTTGAGCCTGAGCTTACTGGCCGGAGCCGGTCTGCACGGTCTCGAGAGTCCAGGTGCCGTCGGCGGTGTTGGCGGTCTTGATGAAGGCGGTGTCGCGGATGGCGTCGCCGTTGACTTCCTCAAACGCTATATCGCCGGAGACGCCGGTGTAGGTGACGTCCCACATGGCGGCCTTGATGTCGGCGGGCTCGACGGAGCCGGCCAGCTTCATGGCCTCGAGGGCGACGTAGTAGGCGTCATAGCCCATGGCGGTGACGGCGGAGATGGTGTCGTTGCCGCCGTTGGCAGCCAGGATGTCGGCGCTGCTGTTGATGTACTCCTTGATGCCGGCGTCGAAGTCGGGGTCGCCGCCCTCCTGATAGAAGGTGGAGACGTAGAGCTCGATGTCGGTGCCCTTGATGGCCTCGAGGACCATGTTGTCGTCGAGGGTGTCGGAGCCGAGGAACGGGGCCTCAATGCCGAGGGAGGCAGCCTGGCTCAGAATCTGGGTGGCATAGGCGATGGAGACCGGGGTGAAGATGACGTCGGCGCCCTCGCTCTTGGCCTTGTTCAGGTAGGTGGAGAAGTCGGAGTTGTTCTGGGGGAAGGAGTCCTTGATGACGGTGCCGCCGGCGGCGGTGAAGACCTGCTCAAAGAAGGCAATCAGGCCCTGGTCGTACTCGTTGCCGTTCTCGCCGAGGCAGTAGGCGACCTGAGCGTCGAACTTATCCATGGCGAAGTTGGCCAGAACGTCGGCCTGGAAGTTGTCGAGGAAGCAGATGCGGAAGTAGTAGTCGTTACCGGCGGTGACGTTGGGGTTGGTGCAGGTGACGCCGAGGGCGGGCAGGCCGGCATCGTCAAAGATGGGGCCGCCGGCGATGGAGACGCCGGAGCCGTAGGAGCCGAGGACTATGGCGACGTTCTCGCCGACCAGCTGGGAGGCCGCGGAGGGGGCCTTGTCGGTGGTGGAGCCGTTGTCGGCGTACACCAGCTCGACGGTATAGGTCTCGCCGCCGACCTCGACAGTCGGGGTGATGGAGTTGGCGTACTGCATACCGAGCATTTCCTTCTTGCCGCCGGAGGCGGAGTCGCCGGTGGCAGGCTCGAACACGCCTATTTTGACGACCTTGTCGCCGGCCTCAGGCGCGCTGGACTCGGGGGCGCTGCTCTCGGGAGCGCTGCTCTCGGGCGCGGCGGACTCAGTGCTGCCGCCGCAGCCGGCCAGGAGTGCAAAAGACATGCAGAGAACCAGAAGTAGAGCGATGATCTTTTTCATTGTTTTTCCTCCTTATATTTGCCGTACATGTCCACATATGGCGGACAAATGTACATTGGCTCTTGTGGCGATTATAACTCAAGCCGCCGGAAAATTCAACAACAAATCGAATTTCAGCCTCTCATTGTAACTTTTGTTATCATTGGCGAGAGTCTGAAGTCGCTGCCCGGCTCCGGCGTCTCTGTCGCGAGGACGTAGAGGTCGCGCGCCGCGGCGCAGAGCGCGAAGCACTCCCCCGCTCTGCCGGTGAGCTTTCTGCCGTGCGCCGGTTTGGTGATGACCGGCAGCTCTGCGCTCTCCCGCATCTGCGCGAGCAGGGTCAGGCCGCGCTCCGAGGCGGCGAGCACTCTTATATATTCAGGCGTGCCGGAGTTCATGCCGCGCCTTATGCCGAGCGCGGCGCACATCAGCATACGTCTCAGGCGGGACATGGTGTAGCGCTTCGACTTTGCCGCGGCCAGCACGGCCTCCAGCGTGCCGCCGCTCTGTACCGCGGCGTAGAGCCTGTCGCCGAGGCCCTCGGCGGCGTCCGGCAGGGCGGCGAAATCCGCCCTCGTCAGCAGGCGCAGCCTCGACATGACGGCCACCTCGAAGAGCCTGCGGTCTATGGGCTTTTC
Source organism: uncultured Oscillospiraceae bacterium (assembly GCA_944385595.1). Classification (GTDB taxonomy): domain Bacteria; phylum Bacillota; class Clostridia; order Oscillospirales; family Oscillospiraceae; genus Heteroscillospira. Next base: position 4,235 of record CALWXY010000160.1, on the reverse strand, counting down.
CCGGGAAAAAACCTCCATTGCCCGGGCCGGGACGTGGCTCTTCCAGTCGCCCCCCTCGCATATAAGTCTCCGCAGCTGCGAGGCCGAGCGCGGCCCGGCGCCGGAGGCGTCGCTGTCATGCCCGGCTCCCACGCGCTCCACCGGGCAGATCTGCATTTCGGCGCCGAGCGAGCGCAGCGCGCGGATATACTCTATTCCCAATATGTCGTTAGGTGAGGCAAGTAAGCGCGCGCCGTCGCCGACGAGCCCGGCCACGGCGGCCGCGCGCGCCGCGGGGTAGGATACGCCTGAGCGCAGCTTTTCGACGATAAGCGACTGCGCCTCCGGGGAATCGACAGCGGCGGCGAGCGCCGCGAGCCGCTCCGCGCTGCCGCACTCGCTGCCGAAGCTGAGCGCCGGGACAACTCCCGTCGCCGCGAGCAGGCCGACGGCGCCGCGGGCAAAGCCCTCCGCCGACGAGAGCGCCCACGGCAGCGGCAGCTCCAGCACGAGGTCGGCCCCGCACTCAAGCGCAGCGCGGGCGCGCACATGCTTGCCGAACACCGCCGCCTCGCCGCGCTGGACGAAGTCTCCGCTCATAACGGCCACCGCCGCCTCGCAGCCGCTGAGCCTCTTCGCCTCCCGCAGCTGGTACTCGTGTCCCAGATGGAACGGATTGTATTCCGCTACTATGCCGACCGCCCTCATTCGCGCAGCTCCTCCCGTAAAAAATGCCGAATATTTGACAATTACACTTGCCTTTTTCATCGAAGCAAAGTAAAATAAATTTGTTATGAATATTTCCATGATACAGGGTATCTGAAGATTTTACAACACGAAAGGAATTGATCTCATGAAAATTCTGGTCATCAACGCCGGAAGCTCTTCCCTCAAGTATCAGCTCTTCGATATGGACACCGAGTCCGTCATGGCCAAGGGCCTCTGCGAGCGTATTGGAATAGACGGCCACCTCAAGCACACCCCCCTCGTCGGCGACAAGCCCGTCTTCAACGAGGACATCAATCTCCCCACCCACTCCGAGGCCATTGCCGCCGTCATCGACAAGCTGACCTCCGCCGAGTACGGCGTCGTCTCCTCCATGTCTGAGATTGACGCTGTCGGCCACCGCGTCGTCCACGGCGGCGAGTACTTCTCCTCCTCCGTCGTCATCAACGACGAGGTCATGAAGGGCATCGCCGCCTGCAATCCCTTCGCCCCCCTGCACAACCCCGCCAATATCACCGGTATCGAGGCCTGCACCGCCGTCATGGGCAAGAATGTCCCCCAGGTCGCCGTCTTCGACACCGCCTTCCATCAGACCATCCCCGCCAAGGCCTTCACCTACGCCATCCCCTATGAGTACTACGAGAAGGACAAGGTCCGCCGCTACGGCTTCCACGGCACCAGCCACCGCTACGTCGCCGGACGCGCCGCCGAGATGATGGGCAAGCCCGCCGAGGAGCTCAAGCTCATCTCCTGCCACATGGGCAACGGCAGCTCCATCTGCGCCGTCATGGGCGGCAAGAGCGTCGACACCTCCATGGGCTTCACCCCGCTGGTCGGCCTCCCCATGGGCACCCGCTGCGGCCAGATGGACATGGGCGCTGTCCAGTTCATCATGCACAAGTACAACATCGACATCGACGAGATGCTCAATATCCTCAATAAGAAGTCCGGCGTCCTCGGCGTCTCCGGCGTCTCCAGTGACTTCCGCGACCTCGAGGCCGCCATGGAGAAGGGCAACGAGCGCGCCGGTCTCGCCCTCGACCTCTTCCACTACTGGGTCGCCAAGACCGTCGGCGGCTACGTCGCCGCCATGAACGGCGTCGACGGCATCATCTTCACCGCCGGTGTCGGCGAGAACAGCGCCGAGACCCGCAAGGCCATCTGCGAGTACCTCACCTACCTCGGCTGCGAGGTCGACGACGCCGCCAACGCCCAGCGCGGCAAGGAGATTTTCATCAACACCCCCGACAGCCGCGTCAAGCTCATGGTCATCCCCACCAACGAGGAGCTCGTCATCGCCCGCGACACCAAGGCTCTTATCGGCTGATTTTCCTGAGTTTTTCTCAATAAATAAGTTGACAAGCAAGTCTCCAGGTGTTAGAATAGTAGCGCCGCTTTGAAAGGGCATGCAAGCAGAGCGCAGGCTCTCGCCCCAAGAGCGAGACTCTTAAAGAGAGGCAGGTGCAATACCGTGAAAACAGCTATCATCGTCACTGGTGGTAAGCAGTACCGTGTCGCCGAGGGCGACGTCATCTTCGTTGAGAAGCTCGACGTCGAGGCCGGCGATGCCGTGACCTTCGATCAGGTCCTCGCCGTCATCGACGACAACTCCAGCGTCTTCGGCGCTCCCGTTGTCGACGGCGCCACTGTTTCCGCCAGCGTTGTCAAAAACGGCAAGGGCAAGAAGATCCGCGTCTACAAGATGAAGCCCAAAAAGGGCTATCAGCGTACCCAGGGTCACAGACAGCCCTACACCAAGGTGCAGATCAACACCATCAACGCTTAATTCTCTTCTTTATCAAACACATGGAGGTGTAACTCATGGCACATAAAAAGGGCGTCGGCTCCACCAAGAACGGCCGCGACAGCGAGGCCAAGCGTCTTGGACCCAAGAGAGCTGACGGACAGTTCGTCCTCGCCGGCAACATCCTCGCTCGCCAGCGCGGCACCAAGATCCATCCCGGCACCAACGTCGGCCGCGGCAGCGATGATACCCTCTTCGCTCTGAAAAACGGCACCGTCCGCTTCGAGCGCATGGGTAAGGATCGCAAGAAGGTCTCTGTTTACGAGATCGCTCAGTAAGCACTTCTTGAGGGGACGGGCTTCCGTCCCCTCTTTTTTATTTAAACCTTTATCCCAGCAGCCCTCCGCCGGTTAAGGCGGAGCGGCAGGAGGTCTCTATGCATTTTCTCAAGAGCCGGGCGCCTCTCGCCATCTGCGCCGCCGTAATCCTCTCGTTCCTCTCCGCCTGCGGCGGAGCGGAGGCCTCGCCCTCCCCATCGCCGACCCCCAGCCCCTCGCCCGAACCGGTATTCGTCCAGGGCACGGCTGACGGCGGCGAGTACAAAAGCGATTTCCTCGCCCTCGCCTTCTCCCTGCCCGACGGCTGGGTATTCGGCACCGAGGACGAGCTCGGCGAATTCTTCGGACTCGGCTCCGACATCGTCGAAAGCGAGCTCGATATCGGCGGCGGGCCTGAGGGCTCGACCTTCTACGAGTTCTTCGCCTACGACTCCCTCGGCGGAGTGTCCTGCGCCATAATGACGGCTGAGGATCTCTCCGCGCACGAGGGCGGCAAGCTCATCACCGTCCGCAGCTTCGTCGACACACTCGCACAGCAGTACGAAAACCTCAGCTCCCGCGAGTACTCCGTCGGCGACAGCTACCGCAAAACCATCGCCGGCAGGGAATTTATCGTCCTGCCGCTGTCCGTCGTCGAGAGCGGGCTGCTCCAGCGCAACTACGTCTTCCGCACCGGAAACTACATGGTCACGCTCACCTTCACCGCCAAGTCGGACGAGGAGCTCGACCTGCTCGAGTCCAGTCTTACAAAGCTTGACACCAATCAATAGAGAGGAGGCCGCCCATGGCCACTGCCTTTGTCGATAAAGCCTCAATCAAAGTCATCGCGGGTAAGGGCGGCGACGGAGCCGTCGCCTTCCACCGCGAGAAATACATCGCCGCCGGCGGCCCCGACGGGGGCGACGGCGGACGCGGAGGCGACATCATCGTCGTCGTCGACGACCACATGTCCACGCTGATGGACTTCCGCTACAAGCGCAAATACGTCGCAGCCAACGGCGCCGACGGCCAGGGCAAGCGCTGCTCAGGGCGCGACGGCGAGAGCCTCACAATAAAGGTTCCGCGCGGCACCCTCATACGCGACAGGGCCACCGGCGGCATTATCAAGGACATGTCCGACGACGCGCCCTTCGTCCTCGCCCGCGGCGGACGCGGCGGCTGGGGCAACAAGCACTTCGCGACCCCCACCCGCCAGGCTCCGCGCTTCGCCAAGCCCGGCCTCCCCGGCGAGAGCCGCGAGGTCACGCTTGAGCTGAAGCTCCTCGCCGATGTCGGCCTCGTCGGCTTCCCCAACGTCGGCAAGAGCACGCTGCTCTCCGTCGTCAGCAAGGCCCACCCCAAAATCGCAAACTACCACTTTACCACGCTCTACCCCAACCTCGGCATGGTCTACGCCGGCGAGGGCTCGTCATTCGTCATGGCCGACATCCCCGGCATCATCGAGGGCG
>CALWXY010000159.1 GCA_944385595.1 uncultured Oscillospiraceae bacterium | reverse complement strand
GGGGACAGACCGAGGTTTTGGAGATGTCCGACACCTCAAACGCCGTGGGGTCGAGCTTGTTGCCCGTGCCCATGCAGCTGATGATGGGCGTCCCGGCGGCCTGGGCGCGCACGGCGAGCTCCAGCTTCGCCGTCACAGTGTCGACGGCGTCGATGATGTAGTCGTAGCTCTCGAGCGGGAAGCTGTCCGCCGTGTCGGGCAGGTAGCTCTCGCGGCGGAGAATGAGCTTTGCGCCGGGGTTTATCGCTCTAAGGCGGAGCGCCGCGGCTTCGACCTTCGGCATACCCACAGTCTCCGCCGTGGCGAAGAGCTGGCGGTTGAGGTTCGAGAGCGAGACGCAGTCGCGGTCGACCAGCGTGAGCGTGCCGACGCCGCAGCGCAAAAGCGCCTCCGCCGCGTGGCCGCCGACGCCGCCGAGCCCGAACACCGCGACGTGCGCGCGCCGTAGCCGCTCAAGCCCCTCGCTTCCCAGCAGCATCTCCGTTCTTATATCCCTCTCGTCCGGCATGGCGCGGCCTCCTTATCGTGTGCTGCCGACATTATATAACATTCCGGCAAAATAATAAATGCCGAAGTTTCGCCGATGTTGCAAAGCGGGGGAAAATAGCGTAAAATCAATAGACGGCGGGTCATCCGCCGCCATTTTGTTATAAAGTGAGAGATACTATGCTGTTCGACGCAGGAAAATGCGATATAGCCGTCATCGGCGCGGGGCACGCGGGCATAGAGGCCGCGCTCGCCTGCGCGAGGCTCGGCCTGGATACAATCTGCTTCACCGTGAACCTCGACAGCGTGGGCAACATGCCGTGCAACCCCGCCATAGGCGGCACGGGCAAGGGTCACCTCGTGCGCGAGCTGGACGCGCTCGGCGGCGAGATGGCGCGCGCCGCCGATAAAGCGTGCATACAGTACCGCATGCTCAACCGCGGCAAAGGCCCCGCCGTCCACTCGCTCCGCGCGCAGGCCGACAGGCGGCGCTATCAGGAGGTCATGAAGCACACGCTGGAATTGCAGGAGAACCTGCGCGTGAAGCAGGCCGAGATTGTGGACATAGGCATGGAAAGCGGCGCTGTCTGCTCCGTGACCACGCACACGGGCGCCGTCTACGCCTGCCGCGCCGTGGTGATAGCCACCGGCACCTACCTCGGCGGGCGCACGATAATAGGCGATGTGTTCCGCACATCCGGGCCCGACGGCCTCGCCGCCGCGACGGAGCTGACGAAGGCGCTGCTCGGCCTCGGCGTGCCGCTGCGGCGCTTCAAAACCGGCACTCCGCCGCGCGTCAACGCCCGCAGCGTCAATTTTTCCAAAATGGAGATGCAGCCGGGCGACCCCGACCCGGAGCCGTTCTCGTTTACGACCGAGCGCGTGCCGGAAAACCGCGCCGTCTGCTGGCTGACCTACACAAACGCCGAGACGCACCGCATAATACGCGAAAACCTTGACCGCTCGCCGCTTTTTTCCGGCGCTATCGAGGGCGTCGGCCCGCGCTACTGCCCGTCCATCGAGGACAAGGTGGTGCGCTTTTCCGAAAAGCCGAGGCATCAGCTCTTTGTCGAGCCGATGGGGATGAACACGGAGGAACTGTATATCCAGGGCTTTTCGTCCTCGCTGCCGGAGGATGTGCAGCTAAAAATGCTGCACACAATCGCGGGGCTTGAGCGCGCGGAGATGACGCGCGCGGCATACGCGATTGAGTACGACTGCGTCGACCCGACGGAGCTGCGCCCCACGCTCGAGTTCAAGAGCATAGCGGGGCTGTACGGCGCGGGGCAGTTCAACGGCTCCTCCGGCTACGAGGAGGCGGCGGTGCAGGGCTTCGTCGCCGGCGTGAACGCCGCGCTCAAGATTCTGGGGCGTGAGCCGCTCGTGCTCCGCCGCTCGGACGGCTACATCGGCACGCTCATCGACGACCTCGTGACCAAAGGCACGAACGAGCCTTACCGCATGATGACCTCCCGCTCGGAGTACCGCCTGCTGCACCGTCAGGACAACGCCGACATACGCCTCACGGATATAGGCGCGCGCATCGGGCTTGTCTCCGCTGAGCGCTGCGAGGCCGTGCATGAGAAGTACCGCCTCGTCGAGCGGGAGATACGCAGGCTTGAGGACACGCACACCGCGCCGACCGAGGCGCTCTGCGCGGCGATGGAGGCGCTCGGCACCGCCGCGCCCGCGACGGGCCTCTCGCTCGCGTCGCTGCTGCGCCGCCCGCAGGTGAGCTACTCAGACCTCGCGCCGTTCGACCCGTCTCGCCCCGCGCTGCCGCGCGACGTGACCGAGCAGGCGGAGATATCCATAAAGTACGAGGGCTATATAAAGCGGCAGCTGAGGCAGGTTGAGGAGTTCGCCAAAATGGAGGAGCGGCCCATCCCGCCCGACACCGACTACTCGCATATAGACGGGCTGCGCCTCGAGGCGAGGCAGAAGCTCGCGAAGATAAAGCCCGAAAATTTCGGCCGCGCCTCGCGCATCTCGGGCGTCTCGCCCGCGGACGTCGCGGCGCTGATGGTCTGGCTCGAATCGAAGAGAGGGGGAGCGCAATGATAGTGCTGGTCTGCCAGCCCGCGACGGAGAATATGCGCGCGAGCTTTGCCCGCAGATTCCCGGAGCACGAGTTTATATACGAAGAGCATCCGTCCGATGAGCTGCTCGCCTCGGCGGAGGCCATATTCGGCTGCCCGGAGCCGCTGCCGCCGGAGCACAGGCTCTGGGGCTGCGAGAACGCCATCATCACCCCGCACGTCGCGGGCAAGAGCTTCAGCCCCGACATCATTGAGAGCATAGGGGAGCTGTTCGAGCGCAACTTCGCGGCCTTCCTCGCGAAAAAGCCGCTGGTCACCCCGGTAGATAGGGAGACTGGCTATATGCGAAGCAGGAGGTGAGCGCATGGAGCGCATAGTTCTGGGGCTATCCGGCGGAGTGGACTCAGCCGCCGCCGCGCGCATACTCCGAGAGCGCGGCTTCGAGGTGCTCGGCCTCTACCTCGACATAGGCGCCGGCGGCGGGGACGCCGCGCGGCAGGCGGCGCGCGAGCTCGGCATAGACTTCGCCGTGCGCGACATAAGAGCAGAGCTTGAGGCGAAGGTCTGCGCGCCGTTTGCAGAGGGATATCTGCGAGGCGAGACGCCGAACCCCTGCGTTTTGTGCAACCCGAGCGTCAAATTCCCCGCCCTGCTGCGCTATGCCGACGAGGTCGGCGCGAGATACGTCGCCACCGGGCACTACGCGCGCTGCGAAAACGGGCGGCTTTTCATGTCGAAGAGCGCGAACGACCAGAGCTATATGCTGGCCATGCTGACGAAAGAGCAGCTTTGCCGCTGCGTGTTCCCGCTCGGCGACATGCCGAAGAGCGAGGTGCGCGCCCTCGCCGCCTCCGGCGGGCTGTCGGCGGCGGAAAAGGCCGACAGCATGGAGATCTGCTTCGTGCCGGACGGCGACTGGGCGGCGTTCATCGAGCGGCGCGGCGTCACCCCGCCGGAGGGCGACTTCATAGACGCCGACGGCAATGTGCTCGGGCGGCACAGGGGCATACACCGCTACACCATAGGCCAGCGCAAGCGGCTGGGGATAGCGCTGGGTCAGCGCATGTTCGTCTCGGCGATAGACCCGGAGCGCAACACCGTGACGCTCTCGGAGGGCGGCGAGCTCTACGCAAGCTCGGCGGAGGCGGAGGGCGCAAACTGGCTCATCGAGCGCCCGGAGGGCGAGATTGAGTGCCTCGCGCGCGTGCGGCACTCGCGCGCCCTCGCCAAGGCGAGGCTGAGAGCGACGGAGCGCGGATTTTCGCTCGAATTCACGGAGCCGGTGCGCGCGCCGGTGCCGGGACAGGCGGCTGTGTGCTATTCGCACGACGGCGAGCTGCTCTGCGGCGGAATAATCGTCAAAAAACAGGGGTAATATTTCAAAAACCCCTTGCAAATCAAAGATTTATTTGCTATAATATCACGGCATTACGCACGGGGACGGGACCTGCGCTCTGGTGGCTACGGCCTGGGCGCGGGGACGATCGCCCCGGAGGTAATAACTTAACAAGGAGGAAAATCAAAATGGCAGTAGTATCCATGAAGCAGCTTCTCGAGGCCGGCGTCCACTTCGGACATCAGACCCGCCGCTGGAACCCCAAGATGGCAGAGTACATCTATATGGAGCGCAACGGCATCTATATCATCGACCTTCAGAAGACCGTCAAAAAGCTCGAGGAGGCTTATGACTTCGTCCGCAGCCTCGCTGAGAACGGCGAGAACATCCTGTTCGTCGGCACCAAAAAGCAGGCTCAGGACGCCGTCCGTGAGGAGGCTTCCCGCGTCGGCCAGTACTATGTGAACGCCCGCTGGCTCGGCGGTATGCTCACCAACTTCAAGACCATGCGCACCCGTATCGACCGTCTCGCCCAGCTCAAGAAAATGCAGGAGGACGGCACCTTCGATATGCTCCCCAAGAAGGAAGTCATCAAGCACATGGGCGAGATGGCCAAGCTCGAGAAATATCTCGGCGGCGTCAAGGAGATGAAGAAGCTCCCCGGCGCTATCTTCGTCATCGACCCCCGCAAGGAGCACAACGCCATCGCTGAGGCCCGCAAGCTCAACATCCCCATCGTCGCCATCGTCGACACCAACTGCGACCCCGACGAGGTCGACTACGTCATCCCCGGCAACGACGACGCTATCCGCGCCATCCGCCTCATCTCCGCCACCATGGCCAACGCCGTGCTCGAGGGCCGTCAGGGCGCCGATGCCGAGTCCGACAAGGCCGAGGCCGAGGCCGCCGAGGCTGCCGAGCAGGAGTAAGTCTCTTATTTATTCGGAATAAATCGTACAGGAGGAATTTACCATGGCTTTTACCGCCGCTGATGTTAAGAATCTGCGCGAAATGACCGGCTGCGGCATGATGGACTGCAAAAAGGCCCTCGTCGCCGCCGATGGAAACATGGACAAGGCCGTTGAGTGGCTGCGCGAGAAGGGTCTCGCCGCCTCCCAGAAAAAGGCCAGCCGCATAGCCGCCGAGGGTATGGCCTACGCCGCCGTCATCGACGGCGTCGGCGTCGTCGTCGAGGTCAACGCCGAGACCGACTTCGTCGCCAAGAACGAGAAGTTCGTCGACTTCGTCAAGGGCGTCGCCAACACCGTCGCCGAGTGCAAGCCCGCCGACCTCGACGCGCTCATGGCCTGCAAGTACGCCGGCAGCGAGCTCACCGTCCAGGAGCAGCAGCAGGAGATGGTCCTCGTCATCGGCGAGAACATCCGCGTCCGCCGCTTCGCCTTCTTCACCGAGGGCGTCTGCGTCCCCTATATCCACGCCGGCGGCAAGATCGGCGTCCTCGTCAACCTCGAGGTCTCCGACGGCATCGACGCCACCGAGATCGGTAAGGACGTCGCCATGCAGATCGCCGCTCTGAACCCCCGCTTCTGGGACAAGAGCCAGGTCACCCAGGACGTCCTCGACCACGAGAAGCACATCATGCTCGCTCAGATGGCCAACGACCCCAAGATGGCCTCCAAGCCCGACAAGGTCAAGGAGAACATCGTCATGGGCAAGCTCAACAAGTTCTACGCCGAGAACTGCCTGCTCCAGCAGGAGTTCGTCAAGGACAACAGCATGACCGTCGAGAAGTACATCGCCTCCGCCGCCAAGGCGCTGGGCGGCTCCGTCAAGTTCGTCGACGCCATCCGCTTCGCCAAGGGCGAGGGCATCGAGAAGAAGCAGGAGAACTTCGCCGAGGAGATTGCAAAGCAGCTCGGCAAGTAAGCTGCCGATTTTAACAGAAAAACCGCCGCGATTTTCGCGGCGGTTTTTGCTTTATATGAAGCTCAGAAGCTCCGAGACCTCCTTGCGCGGCGGCGCGTCCTTGGCCGGGTCGCGCGGATAGCCGAGCGCTATGAGCGCCGAGACGCTCTCGCCCTCCGGCAGATTCAGGCGGGCCTTTATCGCGTCGCCGTCGAATATGCCGAGGATGACGGTGCCGAGCCCCAGGCTGTGCGCCGCGAGGCAGAAGCTCTGGCAGGCGACGCCCGCGTCGAACATCTCCCAGCCCGCGCCCTTCGCGGTGGTGAAGCTGCCGTCCGGCTCGTAGCCGCAGATGCCGGTGACCGTCGTGACCACGACCAGCGCGCGGCTGCTGTCTATGGTCTTGGTGTTTCGCTCAAAGCCGCAGACGCCGCCGCGGGCGATTTCGCCCTTCACGCCCCCGTCGAGCACGACGTGGTAGCGCACGGTCTGGCTGTTCTTCCACGACGGCGAGTAGCGCGCCATGTCGACTATGCGCTCGATGTCGGCGCGGTCAATCTCCCTGTCGCTGAAGCGGCGGACGCTGCGCCGCCCTCTGATGCAATCGCTGAATTCCATATCCGGGCCTCCTGTTTCGTTTATGCGGACATTATAGCACCCCGCCGCCTCCGTGTCAAAATTAGCAAATGCTTATTGTAATCAGTGAGAAAAAATGTTATACTACTAACAAGTTTGAACTGCCGGGGGACTGATTATGAACGCAGCGGAAGAGAGAAAGAGAATGATGCTCGAGGACCCGGTGAGCCGCGTCATACCGCGCCTCGCCGTGCCGACGATCATATCCATGCTGATAAGCACGATTTACAACATGGCGGACACATATTTCGTCAGCCAGATCAGCACGGCGGCCTCCGGCGCCGTGGGCGTCATATTCTCGGCCATGGCAATGGTGCAGGCGCTGGCCTTCATGCTCGGCATAGGCGCGGGCAACTACATCTCCCGCCAGCTCGGCTCCGGCAGGCCGGAGGAGGCGAGGCGCTTTGCCGCCGTCAGCTTTTTCACCGCCTTCGGCGCGGGTATGGTCATCCTCGTCTTCGGCAACATGTTCATATCTCCGCTGGTGCGCCTGCTCGGCGCGACGGAGACCATAGCCCCCTTCGCCGAGGACTACGCCCGCTACATATTCTTCGGCGCGCCGTTTATGATGTGCTCAATCACCATGAACTGCTTCCTGCGCTTTTCGGGCCTTGCCTCCTATGCCATGGTGGGCATCACCACCGGCGGCATACTGAACATGGGGCTGGACCCTATATTCATATTCACCCTCAATCTCGGCACGGCGGGCGCCGCCATTGCCACCGCGCTCTCGCAGTTCATCAGCTTCTGCATACTGCTCGCCATGTGCCAGCTGCGGCCGGACGCGCTCAAAATCCAGCTCAAATACTTCCGCCCCACGCCGCGCATCTACCGCCAGATTCTGCTGAGCGGACTGCCATCCTTCGGGCGGCAGGGCATAGCCAGCGTCGGCACCATAGCGCTCAACCACATGGCGGGGCCGTACGGCGACGCCGCCATAGCCGCCATGGGCATAGTCAACCGCTTCGCCATGTTCCTGAACTCCTCCATAGTCGGCTTCGGCCAGGGCTTCCAGCCCATGTGCGGCTTCAACTACGGCGCGAAGCAGTACGCCCGCGTGCGCGAGGGCTTCTGGTTCTGCGTCAAGGTGTCGACCTGTCTGCTCATAGTGTTCACGGTGCTGACGGCGCTGTTTTCCAGCGAGATCATCGCCCTATTCCGCCGCGACGACCCGGAGGTCATAGCCATAGGCACCCGCGCGCTGAGATTGCAGCTCATAACCGTGCCGCTGCTCGGCTGGAACACCATGTCGAACATGATCACACAGACCATAGGCTACAGCCTCAGCGCCACGCTGCTCTCGACGGCGCGCCAGGGCATATACCTCATCCCGCTGCTGCTCATACTGCCGCAGTTCATGGGGCTGGACGGCGTCCTCGCCGCGCAGCCCATTGCCGACGCGCTCACCGTGCTCACCTGCGTCGTGGTCATGCGGCGCGTCCTGCGCGATTTGCGGGAAAAGGAGAGGGAGCTGGAAAGCTGATTCCGTGAAAGCCCGCCGCAAGGCGGGCTTTTACTTTACAAAAAGTTGGAATCGTAGTACCATATTCCCAGCGAAAGGGAGGCAGACCATGTCCGAGCTCAGAGAAGTCAATATAAAATACGACATGCCCACAGCCGGGGACGCCATCAAGCGCGTCACCTGGAACCTGCGAAACGGTGCGGCGCTCGGCTGCAGGGCCATAAAATTCATACACGGCTACGGCTCCACCGGCAAGGGCGGGAAAATCCGCATTGAAGTGCGGCGCTACCTCGAAAACGAGCTGCGCTGCGGGCGCATCACCGGCTACATCGCGGGCGAGGACTTCTCCATCTTCGACGAGGACACCCGCCGCGCATTTCAGGACTGCCCGGAGCTGCGGCAGGACCCGGACCTCGAGCGCCACAACAACGGCGTCACCATCGTCATACTCTGAGGGGGAGAAGCCATGTCACTCAAAAGCGATATACTCAGCGAGCTGCAGAAAAGCGGCGGCGCGCCCGTCTCCGGGCAGGAGCTGTCCGCGCGCTTCGGCGTCTCGCGCAGCGCCGTCTGGAAGGCGGTCAACGCCCTCCGGCGCGACGGCTACGACATAGCCTCGTCCACCAACATAGGCTACGCCCTCGTCGCCGAGAGCGACGCCCTCACCGCCGAGGGCGTGCGCGCCGCCCTGGCGGAAAATCGCCGCGCGCTCGACATCGAGGCGCTCAGCGAGACGAACTCCACCAACAACGAGGCCAAGCGCCTCATTGCCGAGGGCAGGGACGAGAGCGTGCTCGTCGTCTCCGACAGGCAGACAGCCGGCAAGGGCAGGCTGGGGCGCAGCTTCTTCTCGCCTAAGGGCAGCTTATACATGAGCCTTGCGTTTCGCGTCGACACCGACATCGCCGACGCCGTGAAGCTCACCACCGCTGCCGCCGTCGCCGTGGCGCTCGCCGTCGAGGAGCTGACGCCGCTGCGCCCGCAGATAAAGTGGGTCAACGACGTGTACCTCGATGGGAAGAAAATCTGCGGCATACTCACCGAGGGCGTCACCGACATAGAATCCGGCCGCGTCACGCATATGATCATAGGCATTGGTCTCAACTGCGGCACGGAGGACTTCCCGCCGGAGCTGCGCGACATCGCCGCGAACATAGACCGCGGCGGCGTCAGCCGCTGCCGCTTCGCCGCCGCCATAGCCTCGCACCTGCTCGACTTCGTCGAGGGCGCGCCCTTCCTCGAGCTCTACCGCGAGCGCTGCTTCGTGCTCGGCAGGGAGATAAACTGCATACAAAACGGGGTCGTCACCCCGGCCACCGCCGTCGCCGTTGACGACTCCGGCGCGCTGGTGGTGCGCCTCGCCGACGGCAGCCTCCGCGCACTCAGCACCGGCGAGATAAGCATAAGACTCAGACAGGGGGAAAATGAAAAATGATGACTTTGGCAGATTTCAAGGCCGCTAGAGAATACCTGAAAAACATACTGCTGCCGACCAATCTGGTCGCCAGCCCCTATTTCTCCGAGAAAACGGGCGGCAGCGTCTACCTCAAACCCGAGAACATGCAGCTCACCGGCGCATACAAGGTGCGCGGCGCCTGCTTCAAGGTGAGCACGCTCACGCCCGAGCAGCGCGAGCACGGTCTCGTCACCGCCTCCGCCGGCAACCACGCCCAGGGCGTCGCCTTCGCGGCGAAAAACGCGGGCATACCCGCCACCGTCGTCATGCCGGAGACCACGCCGCTCGTCAAGGTCAACAACACCAAGAGCTACGGCGCAAAGGTCGTCCTCAAGGGCAGCTGCTTCGACGATGCCGCCGCCGAGGCCGCGCGCCTCTCCGAGGAGGAGGGCCTCACCTACGTCCACCCGTTCAACGACCTCACAGTCGCCACCGGCCAGGGCACCATAGCCTACGAGATCTTCAAGGACCTCCCCGACGTCGACACCATACTCGTGCCCATAGGCGGCGGCGGACTCGCCGCAGGCGTCTCGACCCTCACGAAGCTGCTGAATCCCGGCGTGCGCGTCATAGGCGTCGAGCCGACGGCAGCCGCCAGCATGAAGGCCGCCGTCGAGGCCGGGCATGTAGTCACCATCCCGAGCGCCGACACGATTGCCGACGGCGTCGCGGTGCGCACGGTGGGCGACCTCGTGTTCCCCTATGTGCAGAAAAACGTCGACGAGATCGTCACCGTCGACGATGAGGAGCTGGTCGGCGTCTTCCTCGATATGGTCGAGAAACACAAGATGATAGTCGAAAACGCTGGGCTGCTCACCGTCGCCGCGCTCTCGCACATAGACTGCCGGGGCAGAAACGTCGTCTCGCTGCTGTCCGGCGGCAACATGGACGTCACGACCATGGACAGCCTCGTCGAGCACGGCCTCGTGCAGCGCGGCAGGGTGTTCACCATCTCGCTCCAGCTGCCCGACCGCCCCGGCGAGCTTGCGAGAGTCTCCGGCATAATCGCAAAGCAGCGCGCGAGCGTCATAAAGCTCGACCACAACCGCTTCGTCTCCGTGAACAGGCAGCGCGCCGTCGAGCTGAAGATCACGCTCGAGGCCTTCGGCCACAGCCACAAGGAGCAGATAATCCAGGCCCTCCGCGCCGAGGGCTACGACGTGAAAACCCTCTCGGCCTACGCGATATCGGATTGAAAAAATTCCCGCTCACAGAGCGGGAATTTTTTATGTCGAAAAGGCAGCTTTGCCTTTTCGACAGGGGGATTGCACTTCGCTTCGCGCATATTTTGCCGTCCCGGACGGCAAAATCCACGCGCGCTCCGTGATAAGAGTTTTTTCCGCGGCGCATGTCCCCGGAAAAAACGATTTTAATTTTTTCGCGCATTGCGATGCGCGAACTCTGCGAGGCTTTCCGTTTTACGCCATAAACAGCGACGCGGCGCAGTACACGAGCAGCAGCGCCATAAGGCAAATAAAAAAAGCTCCCGCCTCATAAGCGGGAGCTTTTTCGCTTTTATTCGGTTATCGCCAGAGCGCAGAGGTAGAGCTTTTCGCTGCCCATGAATGCGCCTATGGCTGTCAGCTCGAAGCTGTGGCCGGCCTCCTGCACGGGCGCGAACTTCCCGGCTGTCTGCTCTATGAAGCTGCTCGCCTCGGTGATGTCGGTGAAGGACTTGATGAATATGCGGCCCTGGTCCCAGTCGACGCCGCGCTCGGAGAAGATGCTGCTCCACGACTCGCCGCTCGGCCTGGTGGTGCCGAACAGCTCCTCCTGCTCGGAGGCGAGCACCTCGGCCGCGAGCATAAGCTCAAAGCTTGAGCGTATGCTGTCGCTGCCGCGCAGCTCGTTTATCTCATCGCAGAGCTGGCTGCTCAGGCGCACGCTCATATACTCGGTGTTTATCATCTCGCCGGGGTCTGTGACCGTCTCTATATCCGCGTTGTAGACGTAGATTTTGTATTTCGAGGCGAAGAGGTCGGCGCAGTCCGGCTCGAAGCCGCAGATGTCCGGCAGCATGATGGTGTCGATATCGGCGTTGTCGAAGGCGGAGCTGCGTATGTAGCGGACGGGCACCCCGTCTATTTCGCGGAGTATGTTCGCCGAGTCGTTGCCGCTGCCGCAGTCCCAGTATATGTAGCAGTCTTTGCTGCTGAGGACGTAGATGTCGCTGTTGTTGCTCACAACGTAGACGCCGCTGATTGTGCCGTAGCCGGCGTCGTCTCCGGTGCGGATGACGGCGCAGCCCTCCGGCGGATGGGGGTCTATGGCGCTGCCCTCGCCGAGCTGGATGACGCGCAGGTTTGGGCTGCTCTCGTAGAAGGAGGCGTCGGGCTCGGCGACCTCGCGCCCGTACTGCTCCGCCGGGAACACGGCGGACAGCAGCGCCGTTGTGCTCGAGACGGGGACGAGCCTGCCGTCGCGCAGCTCGTAGTTCACCAGGTTTTCGGTGAGCGTGGTCTGGGTGCGGGAGGCGACGTAGCCGGACATGACGTAGGGGTATTCCGACGCGTCGTCGCCGAGACCGGCGGCGAGCCCTATGTACTCGCTCATAAGCGCAGACTCGGGGTTCGACTCGTTCTCGGCCATATAGTCGATCATCGACTTGAGCATGTTGGCGTAGTCGCTGTCGCGGTGGTTGTAGCCGGTGGCGAGCGTGTATTCGACGCCCAGCTCGTCGAGCAGGTCGTAGACGCTGCTGCCGTCGGGGCGGGTGAAGCCGTAGACCTCGCCCAACTCGGCTATGCGCTGGTGCGCCGCGCGCACGAGGCCGATGTCCGGCGCAATCTCCGGCAAATCGGTGCCCGCTCTGGCGGCGTTGATGGCCTCGGCGGCCTCGATGGTGATTTTGTAGTCGGCGGTGACGCTGTACTCCGGTATGTCCGCGCCGAGGCGCTCGAAGTCGTCGAGCAGCTCGGCGGCGAAGCCCATCTCGCTGTTCAGCGTGAGGGAAGTCAGCGCCTCCGCGCCGTCGAGCGCGCTCGCGCCCATGTAGCGGACGGCGCAGCCGTTTACCTCGTCCGGCACGGCGTAGAGCTCGGCGCTCTCCGGCACGGCGAGGAGGACGGCGCTGTCCCCCGCGAGGCCGAAGACGGCGCCGGAGTCGAGGTACAGGCCCTCAAGCTCAAGGCCGGAGAAATCGGCGTCCTCGTAGACGGCGCAGCCGTCCGGCAGGCCGCTCAGGGCGCAGTCCTCGCCCGCGACGAGGCAGCGCAGTCCGCTGCCGCCCTCGATGTCGACCCCGTCGGGCAGAAGCGCGGCCTCGACGGTGTCGGGCAGGGTCTCGACGGTGACGACGGGGCAGCCGTCAAGTTCCGAGGGGATGATTGCGACGGAGCTCTCGCCTTCGTAGCCGGTGATTACTGCCTCGCCGTCGGCGGTGCGGTATGTGAGGCCGTCCTCGGTGGTCTTGTCGCCGCAGCCGGTGAGCATGAGAAGTGCGCAGCCGAGCAGGACGGCGATTCGCGTTCTTTTCATATACATTCCCCCTGAATTTATAAAGCTCAGCCGTGGTAGAGCTTGTTTGTCTCGTAGATAGGCTCGCAGGTGAGGTTGACGCGCAGGCGGCGGAGGACGGTGTCGTCCACATTGGAGAGGATGACGGAGGTGTGCGCGTCGCAGCCGGCGAGCTGCGGCAGGCATTCCAGCGCGCGGGCGGCGCGCTCGTCCTCGGCGGCGCAGATGGAGAGGGCTATGAGCATCTCGTCTGTGTGCAGGCGGGGATTTTTGTTGCCGAGGAACTCGACCTTGAGGCGCTGCACCGGCTCGAGCACCGAGGCGGAGATGAGCTGCACCTCGTCGGGAATTCCGGCTATGGCCTTGAGAGCGTTGAGGAGCATGGCGCTGGTCGCGCCGAGCAGCTCCTTGGTCTTGCCGGTGATGATGCGCCCGTCGCGCAGCTCGATGGCCGCGGCGGGCAGGCCGGTGGCCTCGGCCACGGAGGTGGCCGCCGCGACGACGCGCCTGTCGGCGACGGTGACGCCCGCCTGGTTCATCAGCAGCTCGAGCTTGGCGAGCTCGTCGGACTCGCCGGAGCCGCGCTTCTGCGCGCAGAGCGCCGCGTAGTAGCGGCGGATAATCTCCTGGCGCGAGGCCTCGCTCACGGCGTCGTTATCCACTATGCAGTAGCCCGCCATGTTGACGCCCATGTCGGTGGGCGATTTATACGGCGAGGAGCCGTAGATGCGCTCGAATATGGTGTTCAGCACCGGGAAGATCTCGACGTCGCGGTTGTAGTTCACGGTTGCGACGCCGTAGGCCTCGAGGTGGAAGGGGTCTATCATGTTGACGTCGTTGAGGTCGGCAGTGGCGGCCTCGTAGGCGAGGTTCACGGGGTGCTTGAGCGGGATGTTCCAAATCGGGAAGGTCTCGAACTTGGCGTAGCCGGCCTCGATGCCGCGCGCGTGCTCGTGGTAGAGCTGGCTGAGGCAGGTGGCCATTTTGCCGCTGCCGGGGCCGGGCGCCGTCACGACTATGAGGGAGCGGCTGGTCTCTATATAGTCGTTTTTGCCGAAGCCCTCCGGGGAGATTATATGCCCCACGTTGGAGGGGTAGCCGTCGATGAGGTAGTGGCGGAAGACGCGCACGCCGAGGCTCTCGAGCCTGGCCTTGAATGCGTCGGCGGAGGGCTGGCCGGCGTACTGCGTGATGACCACGCTGCCGACGTACAGCCCGCTGGAGCGGAAGGAGTCGATGAGGCGGAGCACCTCGGAGTCGTAGGTGATGTCGAGGTCGCCGCGCTTTTTGTTGCTGTCTATGGCGGAGGCGCTGATGGCGATGACGATCTCGGCCTGGTCGGCGAGCTGAAGCAGCATTCTCAGCTTGCTGTCCGGCAGGAAGCCGGGCAGGACGCGCGAGGCGTGGTGGTCGTCGAACAGCTTGCCGCCGAACTCGAGGTAGAGCTTGCCGCCGAACTCGGATATGCGCTTGCGTATCTGCTCGGACTGCATTTTGATGTATTTATCGTTGTCAAAACCTGTCCTAATCACGGAAATATCCCCCAAAGCTACAAAAATTTACTACAAATTATACCACACAGCGCAAAAACGCGCAATGCGAATCTAGCCGCGGCGGGCGAGTATCTCGTCGAGAATTGCGTGGGCGGCCTCCTCCTTGCTCATCAGCGGGAGCTGACGCTCGGAGTCGGGCGTGATGAGGGTGATTATATTGGTGTCCACGCCGAAGCCCGCGCCGGAGTCGCGCAGGTTGTTGGCGGCTATCATGTCGAGATTTTTCTTCGCGAGCTTTTTGCGCGAGTTCTCGAGCATGTCGCGCGTCTCCATCGAGAAGCCGCAGAGGAACTGACCCGGATTTTTGTGCGCGCCCAGCCAGGCAAGGATGTCCTGCGTGCGCTCGAGGTGCAGGGTGAGGTCGTCGTCGGCGCCGGATTTCTTTATCTTGTCCTCGGCGACTGTGGCGGGGCGGTAGTCGGCGACGGCGGCGGCCTTAATGATGATATCCTGCCTGTCCGAGCGGGAGGTCACGGCCTCGAACATGTCCTGCGCTGAGATTATCGGCACCACCTCCGCGCCGAGCGGGGGCGCGAGCGACACGGGGCGGCTCACGAGTGTCACCTCCGCGCCGCGCGAGACGGCCGCGCGGGCGATGGCGTAGCCCATTTTGCCGCTGGAGTGGTTGGTCATAAACCGCACGGGGTCGAGCGCCTCGCGCGTCGGCCCGGCAGTGACGAGCACGCGCATACCGCGCATGTCCTTCTCGTGGCCCAGCTCGCGCTCGACGTATTCGAGCAGCGTCTCCGGCTCGGGCATCTTGCCCGCGCCGACGGCGCCGCAGAGCAGCCGTCCCTCGGCGGGGGTGATGACCGTCCAGCCGTATTTGCGCAGTATCTCGAGGTTGTCCTGCGTGACCTGGTTTTCGTACATGGCGGTGTTCATGGCGGGCGCAATATATTTCGGGCAGCGGCAGGCGAGCACGGTGGTGGTGAGCATGTCGTCGGCTATGCCGTGGGCGAGCTTTGCGATGACGTTCGCCGTCGCGGGCGCGATGAGCACCATGTCGGCGCTGTTCGCGAGCGAGATGTGGCCGACGTCGTAGCTGTGGCCGCGGTCAAAGGTGTCCATGGCGACGCGGCTGCCCGTGAACTGCTCGAACACTATGGGCGATATGAACTTCGCGGCGTTTTCCGTCATGGCGACGCGCACGGTGCAGCCGCGCTTTATGAGCGCCGATGTCAGCGACACGCTTTTATAGCAGGCTATGCCGCCCGTGACGCCGAGCAGCAGAGTTTTTCCTTTCAGCATGATCATTCCCCTTTCTCAGCCAGCCAGAGGCTGTAAAGCTCGTTTTTCGATATGCCGGTGTCCTCCGCGGCGCGGCGGCAGGCGGCTTTGAGGCTCTCGCCCTCGGCGCGGTATTTGGCCACCAGCTCCAGCGCGTCGCTGCCCGTCACCGGCTCCGGTTCGGATTCGGGCGCGCCGTCGATGACGAGGACGAATTCGCCGCGCGGCGGCTCGGCCTCGTATTTCGCTATGGCCTCCGCGAGCGTCGTGCGGACGATTTCCTCGTGAATTTTGGTCAGCTCGCGGCAGAGGGAGAGGCGTCTCCCGCCGCCGAAATATTCGGCCATATCCTTCAAAGTGCGCAGCAGCTTGTGCGGCGCCTCATAGAAAATCATGGTGCGCTTTTCGCCGCGCAGCTCTTCGAGGTGCTCGAAGCGGCTGCGTCTCGACGTGGAGAGGAAGCCCTCGAAGCAGAAGCGCTGCGTCGGCAGTGCGGAGAGTGCGAGCGCGGTGACGACGGCGCTCGGCCCCGGCGCGGAGGTCACGGTGACGCCGTGCTCGGCGCACAGGCGCACTATGTCCTCGCCGGGGTCGCTGATGGCGGGCATGCCCGCGTCGGTGACGAGGGCGCAGTTCTCGCCCGCCATGAGCCGCGCGAGAATTTTCTCGCCGCTCGCGGCGCGGTTGTGTTCATAATAGCTCACCAGCGGCTTTTTTATGCCGAAGCGGTTGAGAAGCTTGAGCGTCACGCGCGTGTCCTCGGCAGCGATGAAGTCGCACTCCGCGAGCGCGAGCTGCGCGCGGGGCGAGAGATCGCTCAGATTTCCAATCGGCGTGCCGACAAGGTATAAAATTCCGCTCATTTCGCGCACTCCCTGTGGTAGATTCGTCTCAGCTCGGCGCTCTCCGCGCCGCTGTCGTCCGCCAGAAGCAGAGGCGGCTCGATGCTGAGACCCGGCTTTGCCCCGCGCCGGAACTCCATGAGCAGCAGATTCGGCGCGGAATCACTTCTATATTGTACCATACGCGCCCGCTTCGGCTCAAGCCCCGCGGCGGATGATACGCAGCATATCTCCGAGAGCCGCTCCGGCCTGTGCACCATGCAGAAGCTGCCGCCCCAGCGGCAGAGCCGCGCGGCGGCGGCGCAGACGTCCGCGAGAGTGCAGCAGAGCTCCTCGCGCGCTATGCGTCTTGATTCGTCCGGCGCGCTGTGCCCGGAGCTGACGGGGAAGTACGGCGGATTCGAGACGACGAGATTCGCCCAGCCCGCCGGGGGCAGCGCTCCGAAGTCGCGCAAATCGCCGCAGACGGCGCGGCAGCGCGGCGAGAAGCCGTTTTCCGCAAAGCTCGCCTCACACAGCGCGGCAAACTGCGGCTGTATCTCAATGCCGACAAGCTCCGCCTCGGGGTAGCGCTCAGCGAGCGACACGCTCAGCGCCCCGGAGCCGCAGCCGAGGTCGGCTATACGCGAAAAGACGCCGCGCGCGGCAAAGTCCGCGAGCAGGACGGAATCGGTGCCCAGCTTAAAGCCATTCGCACGCGCAAGGCGCGGCCCGCCGCGCCAAAGCTCGTCAAATTCTGTCATGGCATACTCCTATAATAAAATAAGGTAATAAAATATGGGCGCGCTGACTGAGCAGCGCGCCCGGAACAGTCGAAAAAACCGCCCTCCGACTATAATATAGTATGCAGCGGGGGAGCTCGAGGGGGCAAGGCCCGCCTCGAATGGGATAGGCCGCCGTCAAAAAGCCTGAGCCATCAGGCTTTTTGGGCAAAGCGGCATTTTCGCTTAGAAAATGCCCGGCGGGGCGGCAAGCGCAGTCAATGTCGAAAAACCGCCATCCGACTATAATATAGTATACGGCGGGGGAGCTCGAGGGGGCAAGGCCCGCCTCGAATGGGATAGGCCGCCGTCAAAAAGCCTGAGCCGTCAGGCTTTTTGGGCGAAGCGGCATTTTCGAGAGCGAAAATGCCCGGCGGCTAATGGGCGCGCCGGCACGGCGCGCCCATAGCTTGATGAGCCTTACTCCTCAACGATAGCCTCGGTGGGGCAGGCCTCGGCGCAGGAACCGCAGGAAACGCAGGTGTCGGCGTCGATGACGTAGATGCCGTCGCCCTCAGAGATGGCCTCGGTGGGGCACTGAGCAGCGCAGGTGCCGCAAGCGACGCAGGCGTCGGTGATGACGTATGCCATGAATCTAACCTCCTTTTGTGCTGATTACGAAATCATATTACCACAAATACTGCAAATTGCAAACAATATTTTTCTGCCGGGCCTGACTTTAGTCAAAATCGAGAAAAATCGAGCAAGCGTGAGAAAAACGGAGAAAATCAAAGCTCGCGCCGTGAGGGAGGCGAATAAAGGTCAGGAAAGGTCAAAAATGACTGTTGCAAATTTGACCTTTCCTGACTATTATATAGTCAAGGTCAGGGAAAGTCAGACCAGACCGGCAACTACAATGAGGTGATGAAATGGCGACAAGCGATTTGATAGCGAGGTTCATCCTCGAGGAGCTGGACTCACAGGGCTTCGCGGAGCTGAGGCGCTCAAGCCTCGCCGAGCAGTTCAGCTGCGTGCCCAGCCAGATTAACTACGTCATATCCACCCGCTTCTCGCCCGAGCGCGGATTCGTCGTCGAGTCACGCCGAGGTGGCGGGGGATACATCCGCATTAAGCGGGTGCAGCCGTCGCCCGGACAGCTCGTTATGCACACGATTAACGCGGTCGGTACAAGCCTCGATTGCGGCACGGCCTCGGCGCTGTGCTCAAACCTTGTATCCGGCGGTGCGCTCAGCGAGCAGGCGGCAAAGCTCATGCTCTCCGCTCTGAGCGACGCGGCGCTCAGACCTGTTCCCCAGCAGTACCGCGACGGCGTCAGAGCCGCGATTTTCAAGCAAATGCTCATATCCACGATTTCTTAATGAAAGGGTGTTTATTTATGAAATGTGAAAAATGCAATGAGAGAGAAGCCAACTTCTTCTATACCTCCAATATAAACGGCAATGTCACCAAGCGCTGCCTCTGCTCGCAGTGCGCGGCGGAGGAGGG
>CALWXY010000158.1 GCA_944385595.1 uncultured Oscillospiraceae bacterium | reverse complement strand
AATAACCTCCCGCTTCTACATTTTTCTACATCAAAGCACCTGCCTCTGTGGCAGGTGATTTCTGATTTGGGCGAGAGAGCGCACTGTTATCAACTTGGTAGCAGGCGAGGCGCCCCGAAGTCGGAGTAGAAATTTGTCGAATTCCTCGACAGCGAGCGCCTCGTGGAGCGGAGGGGGTCTGAGCGCTCTTCAATTCCAACGGCGCCGGGTCGGCAACGCGGGAACTAAGATACGCGCAAAAAAGATCTCTTTTTGGAGGTGCGGAACCCTTTTTCTTTTAAAGAAAAATGGTTACGCATTTCGTCCCCCGTCCCATTCGGAAATCTTGTATTTTCACTCCGAATGTAGTATCCTATTCTACGGTAAAAATTCTTATTTTGTGAGGTCATAAATATGGATTACGCAAAGCTCGCAATGGAAAAGCACGCCGAGTGGGCCGGCAAGCTCGACTATAAGCCCAAAATGGAACTCAAAACCATGGCCGACCTCTCCGTCGCCTACACCCCCGGCGTCGCGGCACCCTGCCTCGCCATCGAGAAGGACCCCGCCCTCAGCTACACCCTCACCAACCGCGGCAACCTCGTCGCCGTCATCACCGACGGCACCGCCGTCCTCGGTCTCGGCGATATAGGCCCCGAGGCCGCCATGCCCGTCATGGAGGGCAAGTGCGTCCTCTTCAAGCACTTCGGCGGCGTCGACGCCGTCCCGCTGTGCATCCGCAGCAAGGATGTCGACGAGATAGTCCACACCATCACCCTCCTCGCCGGCAGCTTCGGCGCTATAAATCTCGAGGATATCGCCGCGCCCCGCTGCTTCGAGATCGAGCGCAGGCTCAAGGAGAGCTGCGACATCCCCATCTTCCACGACGACCAGCACGGCACCGCCGTCGTCGTCCTCGCAGCCGCAATCAACGCCCTCAAGGTCGTCGGCAAGGACATCGCCGAGATCAAGTGCGTCTGCAACGGCGCGGGCGCGGCGGGCGTCGCCATCATAAAGCTGCTCATGGCCTACGGCCTCAAAAACGTCGTCATGTGCGACCGCAAGGGCGCAATCTACGAGGGGCGCGACGGCCTCAACGCCTCCAAGCAGGAGATTGCCCGCCTCACCAACCGCAATATGGAGAAGGGCTCACTCGCCGACGTCATGCGCGGCGCGGACATGTTCATAGGCGTATCCTCCCCCAACGTCGTCACCGCCGAGATGGTGCAGTCCATGGCGAAGGACGCCGTCCTCTTCCCGATGGCCAACCCCGTGCCGGAGATTATGCCCGACATCGCCAAGGCGGCGGGCGCGGCCGTCGTCGGCACCGGGCGCAGCGACTACCCCAACCAGATCAACAACATCCTCACCTTCCCCGGTATACTCCGCGGCACCCTCGACGTGCGCGCCAGCGACATTAACGACGAGATGAAGATGGCCGCCGCCCTCGCGCTCGCGGCTCTGGTCGAGACGCCCGACGCCGAGAATATCCTCCCCACCGCCTACGACGAGCGCGTCGCGAAGGCGGTGTCCTCCGCCGTGGCGGAGGCCGCGCGCAAATCCGGCGTCGCGAGACTGTGAGCGGAGGCCTGAGGCTCAATGTCCGATAATCGGGTACTCTCATCCCTGCGCCCAGGCGACAGCGGCGTCATCAGCTCGGTGGCGAATTCCGACAGGGCGCTGCGCCACCGCCTCATCGACATGGGGCTGACGCCGGGCACGGAGATAAAGGTCAAAAAGGTCGCCCCCTTCGGCGACCCCGTCCAGGTCACGGTGCGCGGCTACGAGCTGAGCCTGCGCGCCTCCGACGCCGCGCAGATCGCCCTCGGCGGCTCGCAGCGCCGCGAGACGCGCCGCCGCGCCAACTACACCCCGCTGCGCGAGTCGCAGCGCGACATGCGCCACTCGCACGAGCACGAGCTGGACTTCCACCCCCAGAACTACGACTCCACCGCCCACGACAAGCGCGACATGCGCCTCGCCCTCGTCGGCAACCCCAACTGCGGCAAGACGACGCTGTTCAACGCCCTCACAGGCTCGGATCAGTACGTCGGCAACTGGCCGGGCGTCACCGTCGAGAAAAAAGAGGGCAGGTGCACCTTCGGCGACAAGAGCGCCGTCATAGTCGACCTGCCGGGCATATACTCGCTCTCGCCCTACTCGATGGAGGAGATAGTCGCGCGCGACTTCATCATAAACGAGCAGCCCGACGCAATCATAAACATAGTCGACGCGACGAATCTCGAGCGCAACCTCTACCTCACCGTGCAGCTGCTCGAGCTTGAGCGCCCCATGGTGCTCGCGCTCAACTTCATGGACGAGATGCAAAAGGCGGGCAGCAGCATAGACTGCGAGCAGCTCTCGCAGCGGCTCGGCATACCGGTCGTGCCGATCAGCGCGAAGAACAACGAGGGGCTCGACGAGCTGATGCACCTCGCCCACCGCGAGGTGCACATGGGCTTCACCGTCGAGCCGGATGAGCTCTACGACGACTACACCCACGAGATACACCACCGCGTCCACGAGCT
>CALWXY010000157.1 GCA_944385595.1 uncultured Oscillospiraceae bacterium | reverse complement strand
AATACGGCGCGCTCGGACACGGCGTGAACGACGTCGACAGCAACACCCTGCTGCCGTCTGAGAGCGGGAGCGTGTCGCCGTCGGTGATAGTGGACATCGTGCGCGGCCGCGCCGGCACGCCGGGCGAGCTGTGCGGCATGTTCGACTCCGGCGACAAGCTGGGCAGCATCAGCTCCAACACGCCCTTCGGCATATTCGGCGAGATGAGCGACTTCCCCGGCGGCGCGGAGACGCTGGAGACCGCCTCGGACTCGGAGATAAGGCCGGGCAGGGCGACGATTTATTCGAATATCCACGGCAGCGAGATAGAGGAGTTTGAGATTGAGATCGAGAAGGTGACGCCCAACGCCGCCGACGGCAAAAGCATGCAGATAAGGGTCACCGATGAGCGCCTGCTGAGCGAGACGGGCGGCATAATCCAGGGCATGAGCGGCTCGCCGATAATCCAGGACGGCAAGCTCGTGGGCGCGGTGACGCACGTCCTCGTCTCCGACCCGACCCGCGGCTACGGCATAAGCATAGACACCATGCTGCGCGCCGCGGCATAAAGAGAGAGCCAGGTAAAAACCTGGCTCTTTTTTATTTGAACAGCTTGTAATTTTTGATTCTATCAATTAGATAGTCGGCCTCTTTGCCGCGCTCGAAGCCGGGGCGGACCAGCAATATGTTGCGGCGCAGCAGCTTCGGCTCCATGCTCCAGATGCTGACCTTGTTGCTGAGCGAGGCGTAGTCCGCCGAGACGAAGGCAAAGCCGAGGTCGGCCTCCACCAGATTGATGAAGGTGATGTAGTCGTTCACCTCGCAGAAGGTGCGCGGCGCGAAGCCTATGCGCTCGAACATGGCGTCCTCCATGCGGCGCGAGAGCGAGCCCTTGGCCGAGCGGATGAAGCTCATGCCGTCGAGCTCCGAGCGCAGGAGCTGCTCCGGTATGCTGGATTCGCCCGCGTGGGCGGCGCTGAACGGGTGGTTTTTATTGACGAACAGCTTCATCTCCTCTTTGCGGAGCACCTCGCCCTCTTCGGGCAGCGGGTCGCTGATATGGTAGGTGCTGACGGCTATGTCGATGCGGTACTGCGCATACTCGCTCATGAGGGCTGAGTAGCTGCGCTGCACAAGCTCGACCGGCACGTCCGGGAACAGGGCGTGGAACTCCGGCAGGATCTCGAGCAGCATGGCCATGCCCCACTGGGAGGTCACGCCGACGCGGATGTGCCGCTCGGCGGTGAGGTCCTGCAGATTGGCGAGGAAGCGGTTTTTGGTGTCGACTATTTTGGCGGCCGCCTCTATATACAGCTCGCCCGCCTCGGTGAGCTTGAGCGCGCGCTTTTGCCTTATGAATATCACGGCCCCAATCTCGCGCTCGACGCGCAGCAGAATCTGGCTCAGAGCCGACTGGGATATCCCCAGCGAGCGCGCGGCCTTGGTTATGCTGCGGCAGCGCGCGATCTCGAGTATATATTCCAGGGCTTTTGTCTCCATCCAATCACCTAAATCATTATATTTTCATTATATATATTATAACAGATTTTTTACTGATTGCAAACAATCAGCCGGCGAGCGGGGAAAAATTGCGGCGTATGAGGCGTATGAAGGTTTTGAGCGGCTCGTCGTCGGCGTGGCGGCAGTAGAAGCCGAATGAGAGCGGCTCCGCGTCGAGCAGTCTCGCGCAGTCGAGCTGCGGGTCGGGCGGGAGGAGCAGCTGCGGCAGTATGCCGACGCCGTAGCCCGCCGCGGCGAGTATGGCCGTGCCCTCCGGCGAGCCGCTGAAGTGTATGTCGCCGAGCGGGCGCGAGGCGGTCAGCTCGCGCTGGACGCTCCTCATGCGCTCCGGGACGCGCAGCGGGTCGCTGAGTATGATTTTCATGCCGTCGAGGTCGGAGATTGAGAGCGGCCCGCGCCCGGAGAGCGGGCTGCCCACCGGGAAGGCGCAGACCACCGGCACCTCGGCGAGCTCGGTGAACTCGGTGCTGCGTATTTTGTGCTCGGTGCTCCGGAAGGCGAGGACTATGTCTATATCGCCGTTGTCGAGCATGGAGCTGAGGTACTGAAACGGCGCGGAGAACATGCGCGGGTGGATGTTGGAAAAGCGCTGCGACATCTCGCGCAGCACGTCGGACAGCAGGAAGAGCTGCGAAAAGCTGTGGCAGCCTATGGAGAGGACGCGCAGCTCGTCGCCTGAGGGGTCGCCGAAGCGCTTTTTGGCCCGCGCCGCTATGGCGAGCATGTGCCCGGCGTCGGAGAGGAAGGTGGCGCCCTCGTGCGTGAGCGAGACGGAGCGGGTGCTGCGGCGGAAGAGCTTGACGCCCAGCTCCGTCTCGAGCGTGCGTATCTGGTGCGTGATGGCGGGCTGGGTGACGTTCAGCTGCTCCGCCGCGCGGGCGAAGCTGAGCGTATCGGCCACGGCGACAAAGCAGGCGAGCTGGAAGGTGTTCATTTTTGCCTCCGATTAATAAAAATCATTTATTAACGATAACATATTTTTAATTAACATTCAAGGAAATTCGAGTAAAATAGAGTAGTCAGGAGGGATTTTTAATGAGAATAGTAAAATTAAAAGGGGGGAGCGCCGCATGATACGAACTCTCGCCTCAAAAATTGGCCAGTATAAGCGCGAGACCATACTCACGCCTGTGTTCACGGGGCTTGAGGTTCTGCTTGAGGTGCTCATCCCGTTCATAATCGCATTCGTTATAGACAGCGTCGAGGCGGGCGACCTGCGCGGCGTGTACATAAACGGAGTGATCATGCTGATCCTCGCCATGCTGAGCCTTATCTGCGGCGCGCTGGCCGGAAAATACGCCGCGGCGGCCTCGTCGGGCTTTGCGGCGAATCTGCGCGACGCCATGTACGAGAACATCCAGACCTTCTCGTTCTCGAACATAGATAAGTTCAGCACCGCCGGACTGGTCACCCGCATGACCACCGACGTCACGAACGTGCAGAACGCTTTCCAGATGATGCTGCGCATAGCCGTGCGCTCGCCGCTGATGCTTGTGTGCAGCATGGCCATGTGCTTTTTCATCAACGCGCAGCTGAGCTGCATCTTCCTCGGCGCCATTGTGGTGCTGGGAGTTGCGCTGGCCGTCATCATGGCCTCGACCTTCAAGATTTTCGACCTGGTATTCCGCAGATACGACGACCTGAACGTCAGCGTGCAGGAGAACGTCTCGGCCATACGCGTGGTCAAGGCCTACGTCCGCGAGCGGCACGAGGACGACAAGTTCCGCCGCGCGGCGGGCGAGCTGAGCCGCCTGTTCATCAAGGCCGAGAGCATACTGGCCTTCAACAGCCCGGTGATGATGTTCGTCGTCTACTCGTGCATAATCGGCATATCCTGGTTCGGCGCGAACATCATATCCGTCGGCGGCATGAGCACCGGCAACCTCACCAGCATGTTCTCCTACGTCATGGGCATACTCATGTCGCTGATGATGCTGTCCATGATATTCGTCATGCTCACTATGAGCGCCGCGAGCGCGCGGCGTATAGCCGAGGTGCTGAACGAGCGCCCCGACCTCGCCGAGCCGGAGAACGCTGTGTTCGACATTCCCGACGGCAGCATAGACTTCGACCATGTGGGCTTCTCCTATGGCCACGGCGACGGCGAGGAGACCCTGCACGACATAGACCTGCACATCAGAGCGGGCGAGACCATAGGCATCATAGGCGGCACGGGCTGCGGCAAATCGAGCCTGGTGAGCCTGATAAGCCGCCTGTACGACGTAACGGACGGCGCTGTGCGTGTCGGCGGCAGGGACGTGCGCGAGTACGACATGGAGGCGCTGCGAAACGCCGTCTCCGTGGTGCTGCAGAAGAACGTGCTGTTCTCCGGCAGCATACTCGAGAACCTGCGCTGGGGCAATGAGAACGCCACCGAGGAGGAGTGCCGCGAGGCCTGCCGCCTCGCCTGCGCGGACGAGTTCATAGAGCGCTTCCCCGACGGCTACAACACCTGGATAGAGCAGGGCGGCGCGAACGTCTCCGGCGGCCAGAAGCAGCGCCTCTGCATAGCGAGGGCGCTGCTGAAAAAGCCGAAGATTCTCATCCTCGACGACTCCACCAGCGCCGTCGACACAGCGACGGACGCGCGCATACGCTCGGCCTTCGCCGAGCGCATACCCGGCACGACCAAGCTGATCATCGCGCAGCGCATATCCTCGGTTAAGGACGCCGACAGAATCCTCGTCCTCGACGACGGACGCGTGAGCGGCTTCGACACGCACGAGCGCCTCATGGAGACGAACGAAATCTACCGCGACATCTGCGAGGCGCAGATGTCCGGCGGCGGCGACTTCGACGAGGGAAAGGAGGCTGAGCACTGATGCCGGGACCAATGAATATGAGAGGCGGCAAAGGCCGCGTCGAGCACCCGTGGCGGATAATGAAGAGGGTGCTGGGCTTCATGCTGAGCGGCAACAAGCTCTGCTTTGCAATAGTCATACTGTGTATACTCGGCTCCGCCGCGGCGACGCTGCGAGGCACGCTGTTTATGAAAACCCTGGTCGACGACTACATAGTCCCCGTCGTGGAGACCGGCTCGGGCGACTTCTCGGGCCTCGCCGCGGCGCTCAGGTCGCTGGCCGTGACCTACGCGCTAGGCATAGTCTGCGCCTACGCCTATAACAGATTAATGGTCAGCGTCAGCCAGGGCACCATGCTCCGGCTGAGGGAGCAGCTGTTCTCGCATATGGAGAAGCTGCCGATAAAATACTTCGACACGCATGCCCACGGCGACATCATGTCGGTGTACACCAACGACGTCGACACACTGCGCCAGATGATGAGCCAGAGCATACCGCAGGTCATAAACTCCGCCGTCACCATAGCGGCGACTTTCGTGAGCATGGTGGTGCTGGATGTGCCGCTCACGCTGCTCACGCTCGTGATGGTGGGCGTCATGCTCATGGCGGCGAAGAAGATAGGCGGCCTCTCGGCCCGCGGCTTTGCGCGGCAGCAAAAGAGCCTCGGCGCGCTGAACGGCTACATCGAGGAGATGATGGACGGCCAGAAGGTCGTCAAGGTGTTCTGCCACGAGGAGAAGGCCATAGAGCGCTTCCGCGAGCTGAACGGCGAGCTGCGCGAGAGCGCGAACGACGCCAACGCCTTCGCCAACATACTCATGCCCATCTGCGCGAACATAGGCAACATCAGCTATGTCCTCTGCGCGGCGCTGGGCGCGATGCTCAGCCTGAGCAGCTGGAGCGGGCTGACCCTCGGCACGCTGGTGAGCTTCCTCACGCTGAACCGCAACTTCACCCAGCCGATGACGCAGATCAGCCAGCAGCTCAACAGCGTCGTCATGGCAATGGCGGGCGCTGACCGCGTGTTCGCCATGATGGACGAGGAGCCGGAGGCCGACAACGGCACCGTGACGCTCGTGAACGCCGTCGAGAACGAGGACGGCAGTCTCAGCGAGTCCTCCGAGCGCACCGGCGTCTGGGCGTGGCGCGACGAGCGCGATGGCGAGGTGAAGTACACGAAGCTCGCGGGCGACATCACCTTCGACAGCGTCGACTTCGGCTACACCGACGACAAGCCCGTGCTGCACGAGATCGAGCTGTACGCGACGCCGGGGCAGAAGATAGCCTTCGTCGGCAGCACCGGCGCGGGCAAGACCACGATAACGAACCTGATAAACCGCTTTTACGACATACAGGACGGCAAGATCCGCTACGACGGCATAAACATAAACCGCATCAAAAAGGACGATTTGCGCCGCTCGCTCGGCATGGTGCTGCAGGACACGCACCTCTTCACCGGCACGGTGATGGACAACATCCGCTACGGACGCCTCGACGCGACAGACGAGGAGTGCATAGCGGCGGCGAAGCTCGCGAACGCCCACGGCTTCATAAAGCGTCTGCCGGAGGGCTACAACACCATGCTCACCGGCGACGGCGCGAATCTGAGCCAGGGCCAGAGACAGCTGCTCGCCATAGCCCGCGCGGCTGTGGCCGACCCGCCGGTGCTGATACTCGACGAGGCGACATCGTCGATAGACACCCGCACCGAGGCGCTGGTGCAGAGCGGCATGGATCGCCTGATGAGCGGGCGCACGACCTTCGTCATAGCGCACCGCCTGAGCACCGTGAGCAACTCCGACTGCATAATGGTGCTGGAGCAGGGCCGCATAATCGAGCGCGGCACCCACGAGCGCCTGATGGAGAAAAAGGGCAGGTACTATCAGCTCTACACCGGCAACTCCATAGCGTCGTGAAAAAGCGCCGAAAAAGAGTTGCCTCGCAGAGTTTGCACATCGCAATGTGCAAATAAAATCAAATCGTTTTTCCGGCGGCATGTACGGCGGAAAAACTCTTCTCACGGAGCGCGCGTGGATTTTGCCGCCAAGGGCGGCAAAATCTGCGCGAAGCGAAGTGCAAGCCCCCAACATAAAAAAAGTCCCACCGTGAGGTGGGACTTTTTTTACTTGAGAAATCCTGATACGATTCTGTTTTCCGCCTCCTCCTCGGTGAGGCCGAGGGTGCGGAGCTTGACTATCTGCTCGCCGGCAATCTTGCCGATGGCGGCCTCGTGGATGAGGGCGGCGTCGCCGTCGTTGGCGACAAGCTCGGGGGAGGCGTCGACCCTGCCGCCGCCGACTATGATGGCGTCGCACTCGGAGTGGCCGGTGCAGGGGGCGTTGCCTATGATTCTCGAGCGGTAGGCCTGATAGGAGCTGCCCTTGGCGACGGAGCGGGAGACGAGGCTGACGCTGGAGCCCGCGCCGTTCATCTCGACCTCGAACTCGGTCTTGGCCTCCTGCTCGCCGTCGGTGAGTATGCGCTCGCGGATGATGAGGCGGGCCTTTTCGCCGACAACCGCCTTGGTCTGCCTCAGAGTGCGGTCGACTCCGCCGAGCTGGAGGGAATCCATCTCAAGCTCGGAGTCCT
This sequence comes from uncultured Oscillospiraceae bacterium, assembly GCA_944385595.1. Taxonomy (GTDB): domain Bacteria; phylum Bacillota; class Clostridia; order Oscillospirales; family Oscillospiraceae; genus Heteroscillospira. Next base: position 3,325 of record CALWXY010000157.1, on the reverse strand, counting down.
CGCCGAGGTAGATCTCGGTGACGGGGCCGATGGAGCGCACGCCCTTGCCATTGCCGGTGGCGACGTGCTTTTCCTCGTAGATGGCGTGCGCGCCCTTCTCGAGGAAGAAGCGGTGGATGCCGTTGTGCCTGGCGGGCTCGCCGGTGGAGACGTGCACGCCGCAGCCCGCGATGATGCGGACGTCGGCGCCCTCGCCGATGTAGAAGTCGTTGTAGACGATGTCGTCTATATTGCCGTGGGTGACGCAGGCGGGGATGGAGACCTTCTCGCCCTTAGAGCCGGGGGCGACGCGGATGACGAGTCCGGGCGCGTCGGGCTTATCCTCGATTTTGACGTTCTCGGTGGAGCGGCGGCTGACGCCGCAGCCGTTTTCTCTTATGCTAAAAGCGTGCGCGAAGCCGTCCTTATAGTCGGAGACGGATTTGAGCAGCTGGGCGGTAATCTCACTCAGGTTTATTTTCTCCACAGTATTTTACCTCCTTCTTGGGACATTTCCCGCAGGCGGCGGCGCCTCCTGCGAGCAGCTGGGGCAGAATGACGGACGAGGGTCCCTGGCTGGTGACCCTGCCGTCTGCGATGACGACTATCTCATCCGCAATGGAGAGTATGCGCTCCTGATGGGATATGATAATCATGGAGCCGTCGATGGAGTTCTGGAGCTCGCGGAAGACGTCGATGAGGCTGTTGAAGCTCCAGAGGTCTATGCCGGCCTCAGGCTCATCGAAGATGGAGAGCCTGGTGTGGCGGGCGATGACGGTGGCGAGCTCTATGCGCTTGATCTCGCCGCCGGAGAGGGTGGCGTTGACCTCGCGGTTCACATACTCGTTGGCGCAGAGGCCGACGCGCGCGAGATAGTCGCAGGCCTCGGAGTGGGAGAGCTTTTTGCCGGAGGCAAGCTCAAGCAGGTCGGTGACCGTGAGGCCCTTGAAGCGGACGGGCTGCTGGAAGGCGTAGCTGACGCCGAGCCTTGCGCGCTCGGTGATGTCGAGCCCGGTGATATCGCGCCCGTCGAGGATTATTCTGCCGGAGTCGGGCTTTTCGAGACCGGCAATGAGCTTTGCGAGAGTGGTCTTGCCGCCGCCGTTGGGGCCGGTGATGACCACGAGCTTATTATCGGGGATGACGAGGTCGACCCCGTTAAGCACCTGCCCGCCCTCGGGGGCCGACCAGGTGAGTTTTTCAAGCTGAAGCATTTTGACACCTCTTTCTGTTTCTCGAGCGCCGCACGACGCTCAGAGACAATTATATAGCATAATTTACCCGCTGGGAAGCAAAAAAACATAAATTTGCGAAAAAATCCCAAAAAACAGCAGCGCGGCGGCGTCTCCGGCATATAATGACGTGCCCGGGAGGTGATGGAATGAGGGAAAAGCTCCTGCGGATCAGGGAGGCTCTGCCGCTGCCGGACAGACTGCTGCTGCTTTTCATGGCGGCGCTTATGGCGCAGACGGCGCTGGGCATAGCGCTCGGCGGCGGCAGCGGCGCGGTGGACGTCATAGTCCGCACGGCGATGGCGTCGATATTCGGATATTTCCTGTCGGGCGGGAGGCTGAGCGCCTCCGCGCGCATCGTCATAGTGGCGGGCGTGGGGCTGTGCTCTCTGGCCATGCTGCTGCTCCTGCTGTCGGCGGCCCCGCCGGTGAGCGACGCCGTCGGCTCGCAGCTGCGCGACTTCGTGTCCGGCGCCGTGGGCTTTCTGATCAGCCGCGGCGAGGAGGAGAAATAAAATCGTGGGCGCTCACCGGAGCGCCCACGATTTGTTTTCAGAGCTTTTTCTCAAGGCAGACGAGCTGCACGCCCTCGATGCCGTTGAACACGGAGCTCACGACTCCGACCTCGGCGTAGCCGAGCGAGGCGTAGAGCCTGCGGGCGGGGGAGTTTTTGACGTTCGTGTCCATGCGGAGAAAGGGGCGGCCGAGCCGGATAGCCAGCTGCTCGTAGAAGGCGACGAAGCGCCTGCCGCAGCCGCGGCCTTTTGCCGCGGGGTCGACGACCAGAGTGTGCAGCACGAGCACCCGGCTGTCGTCGGCGGGGAAGCGCCAATGGGCGAGGGCGTATTCCGCCACCTGCTCGCCGTTTATCCGCGCGGCGGCGAGGATTCTCCCATCGTCGTCGTCGACGTACAGCTCGCCGAGGGCGAGGGCGGCGCGGGCCGTGTCCTCAGTGGGGTAGACGCCGCGAATCCAGCCGGTGCAGCCGCGGCCGAGCTCCTCCTCGGTGAGGATGGCGTCGTAGATGGCGGCGACAGCCGGGATGTCTCTCTCAGCGGCTGGCCTGATCACTTGCAGCACCTCCCCAGCAGACCGCGGCAGCCGTCGAGCACGTCGCGCCAGGTGGCCTCGAAGTCGCCGGTGTACCACGGGTCGGCGACGTCGCAGCCGGAGCGTCCGGCGAAGTCGAGCATGAGATGCAGCTTGCCGTCGGGGTCGCCGCCGAAGATGCGGCGCATGCCGCGCATGTTGGAGCCGTCCATGCCGACGATGATGTCGAAGCCGTCGTAGTCGGCGCGGCGGATTTGGCGCGCGGTCTTGCCGGAGCAGGATATGCCGTGCTCGGCGAGCTTGCGCCGCGCGGGCGGATATACGGGGTTTCCCAGCTCCTCGGCGCTGACGGCGGCGGACTCGATGTAAAAATCGTCCCCGCGCCCCGCCTCGGCGACGAGCTTTTTCATAACGAACTCCGCCATCGGACTGCGGCAGATGTTGCCGTGGCAGACGAAAAGTATTTTGGTCATCTCAACAACTCCCGGTAGCTTTTGTGATATGTAAGACATCATATCACAAATTTAGCTCCGCGCAAAGCTCTTCGCGCGGAGAATGAACAAAAATAATTATCAATCGATTATAAATGCTTGAATAGTTGATTGAAATGTTATATATTAAAGATAAAATCGTGCGATGGGAGATAGTTGCAATGGAACTCACCAAGAGTGAACTGGAAGTCATGAATGTGCTCTGGAAGGCGAAAGAGCCCCTGTCCAGAAACGATATAATCGAGCTATCCGAAAATAAGTCCTGGAAAGACAGCTCTATCCATATCCTGCTCAACGGCCTGCTGAAAAAAGAGGCCATATACGAGGCGGGGTTCAGAAAAAGCGGCAAGACCTACGGACGCCTCTTCGCCGCCAATATATCCGGAGAAGAGTACTATGCAAAAGCCGTGTTTTCCGCCGGGGGAGAAGAAAATCTGCCAATGCTATTTTCGGCATTAGTCCATAGCAACTATATGACACCGGAAGCTATTGACGAGCTTGAAGAGCTGCTTGAGAAGAGAAAGAAAGAATTAAAAGCAGAGCAAAAATGATTACTTCGTATTCGTTTATCAC
>CALWXY010000156.1 GCA_944385595.1 uncultured Oscillospiraceae bacterium | reverse complement strand
CGCGGCCATGTTCCTCTCGCCTCTGGCTCAGCTGGTTCCGTCCTGCGCCACCGCCGCGGCGCTCATCTACGTCGGCGTGATGATGATGGGCGGCGTCCGCGATATAGACTGGGGCGACGTGACCGTCTCCGTCCCGGCCTTCCTCACCATCGCCATGATGCCTTTTGCCTACAGCATATCCACCGGCATAGCCTTCGGCCTCGTCTCGCATATAGTGATAAGCCTCTTCACAGGCCGTGCGCGGGACATAAAGCCCGCCGCGTGGATAGTGGCCATCCTCTTTGGCATGACTTTCTTCCTAACGCATTAAAATGATTTGCACAGCGATGCGCGAACTCTGCGAGGCATTTTCTGCGAGGCTTTTTCAGCCTTAAAGCGAATAAAAAATCCGCACAGCCAAAGCTGTGCGGATTTTTTATTTTGTCAAAGCGCTCTGCCGAGCACGCGGAGGGAGTCCTCCATGACGGCGGGGATGTCGTCGTACTTGGGGTTGAGCGAGTGGAGAAAGACCTTGCCGCCGTCGACGACGAGGCGCTTGAGGTAGGCGCAGCCGTCGTAGAGGAAGACGCCGATCTCGCCGCTGCCGAGGGTCTCGCAGGGCTGAACCCAGACGGTCTGGCCGTTCTGGTAGCGCGGCTCCATGCTGTCGCCCGCGACGCGGACGCCGAAGCCCGCGCTCAGGGGGACGCTGTCGTCCACCTCGACGTTTTCGCAGCCGCTGTCGGTGAGGAGCTGGCCGGTGCCGGCGGAGACGGCGAGGTCGTAGAGCGGGAGGCGGCGGGCGTGGCGCTCAGGCTTTTTCTCGGCGGAGTAGAGGCCGCTGAGGCGCAGAAGCTGCGCGTAGTCGGCGAGCTTTTCCCTGCCCGCGCGGCTGAGCCCGGCGGACAGTCCCTTGCCGAGGAACTCGCCGGAGATGTCCTCGACGCCGAGGATCCTGCACAAAAGCAGGAACTGCCCGGCGCTGGGCTGGGACACGCCTTTTTCCCATTTGGAGACCGCCTGATTCGTCACTTCGACCCCGTGCAGAGCGAGAATCGCCGCGAGGTCGCGCTGGGAGAGCGACTGCGCGCGGCGGAGCTTTGCGAGAGTCCTGCCTATATTTATATCTGTATACATACAAAAGACCTCTCGAGCTTGATGGGAACAGTATAGCTCAATATTCCAAAACCGGCAAGTCTTTTCTACTCACAGGATAATTTTGCCATATCCCACACTTTGGGCGCGGGGAGCGTATGTGGCGCGCGGAGCGCTCATTCCGCGCCGGTTTCGGAGCGATGTGGGGCGGCGGCGTAGAGACAGCCGCAATAATTCTGCCGGTAGAGCGAGTAGCTATTCGAAAGTTCTATGGAGCGCTGGTAGCCGCCGAGCTTCTTGAAGTCGGACGGCAGCCATATGACGCCCGCCTCCTCCGCTGCCGCGGCGCCGATTTCGTTTATGCGGACGGGGTCCTTGTGTGGGCTGACGGTGAGCGTCGCGGCGAGGTATTCGCAGCCGAGCGCCCTTGCCTTTTCCGCCGAGCGGCGCAGGCGCAGCTCGAAGCAGCTCGTGCACCTCGCGCCGCCCTCCGGCTCGCGCTCAAGCCCCGAGGATACGCGCACGAAGCTCCCGCCGTCCCAGCCGTCCTCGACGAGGGCGACGCCGGGGCACATGGCGGCTATGAGCTGCTGCTGGGTCGCAAGGCGCTTTTCGTACTCCGCGCGGGGCTGGATGTTGGGGTTATAGTAGTAGAGCGTGACGTCGAAATATTTGAGCAGATACTCGAGCACATAGCTGCTGCACGGCCCGCAGCAGCTGTGGAGCAGCAGGCTCGGCCTGCGCCCGGCGAGCGCCTTTATGGCGGCGTTGGTGAGAAGCTGATAGTTTGTCTTCAAGAGAACACCTCCCGGTGAACATGATAACATATTTTTGCCGTGGACGGGCATAGATTTTCCCCAAGGGGGGATGTCCGTGGAGAACAGGAGCTGGAGCTCGCAGACGGGCTTCGTCCTCGCGGCGGCGGGGGCCGCCGTGGGGCTGGGGAATATATGGAGCTTTCCCCGCTATACGGCGCAGTACGGCGCGCCGTTTCTGATTGCCTACGCGCTGATGGCGGCGCTGGCGGGCTGGCCGCTGCTGATGGCGGAGCTGGCCGCCGGGCGCGAGACCGGCATGGGCGCGCGCGGGACTTTCCGCAGGCTGACCGGCAGCTCGCTGCCGGGCGTCGTGGCGGAGACGGCCTCGCTATTGATGATGGGCTTTTACAGCGTGCTCGGCGGCTGCTGCCTGCGCTATATGCTGCTGAGCCTCGCGGGCGTGTTCAGACCCGTGGAGCGGGAGGGGCTGGCGCTGTTTCTGGGCTATATCTCGAACGTGCCGCTCTCGGCGCTGTGCACGGCGCTGTTCATAGTCCTCGCGGCATGTGTGACGGCGGCGGGGCTGCGCGGCGGGCTTGAGCGCTTTTCGCGCTTTGCGGTGCCGCTGCTGATTTTGATGCTGCCGGGGCTGATACTCTGCTCGCTGCGCCTGCCGGGCGCGGCGGAGGCGCTCGGCGCGGCGCTCACGGCGAGCGCGCCGCGCACGGCTCGCGGCATGCTCGCCATGCTGGGCGACGCGGCGGCGCAGCTGTTTTTCTCGCTGTCGCTGGGGCAGGGGGTGATGCTGCTCTACGGCGCCTACCTGCCGCGCGCGGCCTCGATACCGCGCTGCGCCCTGGCCGTGACGGCGGCGGACACGCTCATAGCTCTGCTCGCGGCGCTGGCCGTAGTACCGGCGGCGGGGACATCCGGCGGCGACGGGGCGATGATGCTCTTCGTCGCCATGCAGCAGCTCTTCGCCTCGCTGGGGGCCTGGGGGTCCATGTTCGGATTTCTGTTTTATCTGCTGGTGTTCCTCGCTGCCATCACCTCGGCGGTGTCGCTGCTGGAGGTCATCGGCACATTTGCCGCCGGCGCGAGCCGCAGACAGGCGGCGGTGTTCGCCGCCGCCGTGGCCGCCATACCGGCAGTCGCCATAGCGAGGGACGGCATGGGCTTCGGCGCGCTGCCGGAGCTTTTCGGCCTCAGCTGGCTGGACGCTGCCGAGCTGCTGTCGGAGGGGATACTGATGCCATGCGCCGCCGCCGCTCTGATAGCGGCGCTGCGCCGCGAGCGCGGAGCCGAGCTGCTCGCCCGCCAGCTGGGACAGCGGGCTGGCCGCCTCTGCTCGCTCTCGCTCAAGAGCGCGGGGATAGCCCTCGTCGCCGCCGCGCTGATTGCCAGATTTGTATAGCCATAGCGCAAAACGCCGCAGCCTCGGACATGGCTGCGGCGTTTTGCGACGGAATAAATAAAGGAAAAGGAGACTCGGGCGCAAACCCGAACATCCGGGACATCGGACACTGTCCTGAATGTGTTATTATTATAACAATCTCCGGCGCACTTGGCAATACATATTAGCGTAGAATACTGCGAATAATTTAACAAAGATTATATACAAAGTGTACAAATAAGCGGCGGAGCGCTAGCCCTCGTAGCCGTGCGGATTGCTTTTCTGCCAGTTCCAGGTGTCGCGGCACATGTCGTCGAGGCTGAGCTCCGCGCGCCAGCCCAGCTCCTTTTGGGCGAGGGAGGCGTCGGCATAGTACTCGGCGATGTCGCCCGCGCGGCGCTCGCCGATGACGTAAGGCACCTTAACACCGCTCGCGCGCTCGAAGGCGCGCACCATCTCGAGGACGCTGACGCCCTTGCCCGTGCCTAGGTTGAAGGCCCGCGCGCCGGTGTGCTGCGCGGCGTAGCCGACTGCGCGGACATGCCCTTTCGCGAGGTCGACGACGTGCAGATAGTCGCGCACGCCGGTGCCATCGCGCGTGGGGTAGTCGCCGCCGTAAATCGTGAGCTTCTCGAGCGCGCCGACGGCGACGCGGGAGATGTATGGCATGAGGTTATTCGGCACGCCCTGCGGATCCTCGCCGATTAGCCCCGAGGGGTGCGCGCCGATGGGGTTAAAGTAGCGCAGCAGCACGGCGGAGAACTCTGCGTCAGCTGCGGCGCAGTCGCGCAGGATCTCCTCGCACATGAGCTTGGTGCGGCCGTAGGGATTGGTGCAGCCGGTGGGGGTGCTCTCCGTGTAGGGAATCTCGCCGGAGCTGCCGTAGACCGTGGCGGAGGAGGAGAACACGACGCGCTTTACGGACTTTTCCGCCATGACCTCCAGCAGAGTGAGCAGGCCGCCGACGTTGCAGCGGTAGTAGTCGAGCGGCTTCGCCGCCGACTCCGGCACGGACTTCAGCCCCGCGAGCTGGATGACGCAGTCGATGTCGTTTTCGCCGAATACGCGGCGGAGCGCGTCGGAGTCGTTTATATCGCCCTGATAGAAGGCCGGGCGCTTTCCGGCAATGCGCTCTATGCGCCCGATGACGGCGGCGCTGCTGTTTTTGAGATTGTCGAGCACGACGGCGTCGTAGCCCGCCGCGAGCAGCTCGACGGCTATGTGCGAGCCGATGTAGCCCGCCCCGCCGGTGAGAAGAATGGACATTTCTGGTAAAACCTCGCTCTCAGATATTTGCCCTCAGGTCGCTGAGGAAGGCGTCGACGTTTTCGTCGGGCGTGCACCAGCTGGTGCTGAGGCGCACGGCGCTCTCGGTGTCCGAGACGCGCTCCCAGGCGAAGAACTGATATTTCTCCTGCAGCTTTTTAATCAGCGCGTCTGGCATGATGGGGAAGAGCTGATTGGCGGGCGCGTCGTAGAGAAAGCGCAGGCCACTCTCGGCGCAGCCGCGGCGGAGCCTGTCGGCGAGCGCGACGGCGCGGCGGGAGATTTCGAAGTACAGCCCGTCCTCGAACAGCACCTCGAACTGTATGCCGAGCATACGCCCCTTGGCGAGCATGGCGCCGCGGCGCTTTATGTCGTAGCGGAAGCACTCGTTCAGCTCCGGGCGCGTGATGACGACGGCCTCGCCGAACATGGCGCCGACCTTCGTGCCGCCTATATAGAACACGTCGCAGAGGCGGGCGATGTCCGTAAGCTGCGGCGCGCCCTCGACCGCGAGGCCGTAGCCGAGGCGGGCGCAGTCGAGGAACATGATGACGGAGTATTTGTCGCAGACGGAGCGCAGAGCCTTGAGCTCCGCGAGGGAGTAGCAGGTGCCGTTCTCGGTGGGGTGCGAGATATACAGCATGCCGGGCTGGACGGTGTGCTCCCTGTCGCGGTCAGCGTAGTGGTTCGCGCAGTAGGACTCGAGCGCGGCGGCGGCGACCTTGCCGTCAGCCGAGGGGATGGGCAGCACCTTGCGCCCGGTGGCCTCGACCGCGCCTGTCTCGTGCACGTTTATGTGGCCGGTGGAGGCGCTGACGACGCCCTGATACGGGCGGAGCAGCGCGTCGATGACGGTCATGTTCGCCTGAGTGCCGCCGGCGAGGAAGTGCACCCCGGCCTCGCCGCCGAGCGCGCAGGCCTTCCTTATATAGTCTCTCGCGCGGTCGCTGTGCTCATCCAGCCCGTAGACCCCGCTCTGCTCGAAATTCGTCCCGCTCAGGGGCTCGAGTATGCTCTGGTGCGCCCCCGCGGCGCAATCGCAGTTGAACATTATCATGGCCAAAGCCTCCCTGAAAAAGTCTTTTTAGATTTTATCACAGACATCAGATCTCTACAAGTGGGGGCTTTACAAGTCGGAATAAGTGTGCTATACTCACAGTACCACCCCACCCCAGGGGGGAGGGGTGCATCAAAGGAGAGGAGGACTGCCATGAGACAGACCTTTAAAATAAGCGGCATGAGCTGCGCCGCCTGCTCGGCGACTGTGGAGCGCACCGTGCGCGCCATGCCGGGCGTGCAGAAGGCGGATGTGAACCTGCTCGGCGGCAGCATGGCCGCGGAGTACGACGAGAGCGCCGTCACCGCCGAGGCGATAATCGCCGCAATCACCGCGGCGGGCTACGGCGCGGAGCTGCCGGG
>CALWXY010000155.1 GCA_944385595.1 uncultured Oscillospiraceae bacterium | reverse complement strand
GCGGATGGGGATGCGGATGCAGCGGTCGCGGTATTTCTCACGGAGCGCGGCGGGAAGTCCGGCGGTCTCCTTGCCGAAGACGAGCTTGACGTCGCCGGAGAAGTCGGCGTCGGCATAGGATTGCGGGGCCTTGGTGGTTGCGAGCCAGATGCCGTTGTCGCCGTGGCGGTCGACGAAGGCGTCGAAGCAGGGGTAGACGGAGACTTCGACAAGATGCCAGTAGTCCAGCCCGGCGCGTTTGACGGCGCGGTCGGAGATATCGAAGCCGAGCGGCTCGATCAGGTGGAGGCGCGCGCCGGTGGCGGCGCAGGTGCGGGCGATGTTGCCGCAGTTCTGGGGGATCTCCGGCTCGACGAGGACAATATCAATCACAACAGAGCGCTCCGATCGAAAAAGCTTATGCCTATATTTTAGTCCCATTATGCCCATTTTTCAAGCGAAAAATTGCGATTTTTGCCTCAAAACCGGCGAAAATTCAAACTTTTTGGGGTGATTCGACTCTGATGACACGGACGTCCGGATGTTATTGCAATGCGGGAAATGGTAGATTATAATAAAGTGACAAAAGACGAAAGGCGGTTTTGTATGACAAAGCTGTATATAGTGGTGCCGTGCTACAACGAGGAGGAAATGCTCCCGATCACGGCGCGGCGGCTGGGCGAGAAGCTGGATTCGCTCGCGGCGCGGGGCGCGGTCTCGGCGGAGAGCCGGGTGCTGTTCGTGGACGACGGCAGCCGCGACGCGACGTGGCGGATCATCACGGAGCTGCACGAGCGCGACGGGCGCTTCATCGGGGCGAAGCTGAGCCGCAACCGCGGGCATCAGAACGCGCTGCTCGCGGGGCTGATGACGGCGATGCCGCGCTGCGACTGCGCCGTGTCTATGGACGCGGATCTGCAGGACGACGTCGACGCGGTGGACGAGATGCTCGAGCGCTACAGCGAGGGCTGCGACGTGGTGTACGGAGTGCGCTCGGCGCGCTCTACGGACACGGCGTTCAAGCGCTCGACGGCGCAGGGCTTTTATAAGCTGATCAACGCCATGGGCGGCGAGCTGGTTTACGACCACGCGGATTATCGCCTGCTGTCGCGGCGGGCGCTCGAGGCGCTGAGCGAGTACCGGGAGACGAATACGTTCCTGCGCGGGATAATCCCGATGCTTGGCTACAGGAGCGCGATAGTGAAATACGAGCGCGGGGAGCGCGTGGCGGGCGAGAGCAAGTACCCGCTTAAAAAGATGCTCGCCTTTGCCTGGGAGGGCATATCGTCGCTGACGGCGCGGCCTATCACGCTGATGATGTGGTTCGGCGCGGCGCTCTCTGCGCTGGGCGTGCTGGCGCTTTTGATACTTGCGATTGCGGACGAGCTTGAGGCGGCGGGGGCTATACTGTGCGCGATGGCGTTTTTCTCCGGGCTGAATCTGTTCGGCCTGGGGCTTGTGGGGCAGTACGTCGGCAAGACCTATATAGAGAGCAAGCAGCGCCCGAGGTATTTTATAGAGACTATAGTTGAATAGGAAAAAGCCGCCGCCCGGTCTGGGCGGCGGCTTTTTGCCGCGCGCCGACGCCCTGCGGGCGTCGGCGCTTTGCTGTGCGCGGATGTAAAAAAGAGAGGGAGCCGAAGCTCCCTCCCTTGGGGTTTGTGCGATTAAGTAAGGGTTAGCTTACTTAGCGCTTGATGAAGATAGCGGAGACGATGTCGTCCTCGTCGCAGATGACGGTAACGCTGTCGGACTGGTCGTCAGTGTTCTTGACACTGGACTGAGCGCCAGCAGTGATGTCGCCATCCTCAACTATGAAGACGTCGCAGTCGTCACCAACAGAGTAGTAGGCGTTGCCAACCTTGATAACGCCATCCTCAATCTTGGCACTTGCGCCGGTGTAGGTGTAATCAACAGTACCGGTAAGAGCCTTGACGAAGTCATCGCTGGTGTAGCTAATCTTCTCGCAGATGATGTTCTTGGTGTAATCCTTGTAAGCATCGGAGTTGTACTCGATGTTGAGGGTGGTAATCTCACCGTTAACGACGGCGTTAACAGTTATATAATCACCATCAGAGGAAGAGATAACATCCTTCTTAGCATCGGCATCGTAGGCGACAAAGACGTAATCCTCGGAAGAAGCGGCGTTGTCGGGAGCCTCGATGAAGACGATGTCAGCAACATTGCCATCGAGATGTGCACGATAACGATAAGCACCATCTATAGAGGGAACGTTAGCAATACCGGTGTAGACGCTGACATCCCACTTGTCGTACTTGGTAGCCTCGTCATCATCATACTCGGCGACGATGAAGATGGTCTTAGCGTTGGCATAGAAGGTCTCAGAACCAGCGCCGGAGGTGGCAGTAATCTTGGAAGAACCAGCGGTGACCTTGAAGTTGATGTTGCCGCCGGTAGCGCCCTTAGAGTTGGCATCAGTCAGGGTGTAGACGCCGTCCTTGTCAACATCATAGGTGACAACATGGGTCTCAAATGCCTTCTCAAGATTGGTCTCTTCGCCTTCATTGTCAATCTCGGCAATGACAATCTCGCCAGAAGCAAGAATCATCTTGGCATACATGGTGCCTTCGGTATCCCAGATATCGCCGGAATCCTTAGCAATATCGAGAACATAGGCGTAGTCATCGGAATCATTGCCCTCGAAGTCAACATAGATGGCATAGCCATAGTTGTCGAGGTAGATGATAGCGTCGTCGGCATCCTCGTCATACTTGATGGTGCCGTCTTTCTGAGCGCTGTACTTGTAGGTCTCGCCGCCAGCAACGAAGCTGGAGTCGCCGGTGGTCTTGGTCACAGCAGCGGTGACAGACTCAGCAGCATCAACGCTCTTGATGTAGTAGGTGGCATCGTCCTCATCCCAAGCGGCGGTGTAGAGAACGACAGTCTCGTCATCAGCGTCATCCTCGGTGAATTTGGTGGTCTCGAAATTGTAATCGATTTTGGCGCCGCCGGTAACATCGGTCGGGTCAACAGTCATGGTAGCAATGTCAACAGACTCTTCCTCATCCTTATCCTCGTCAGCCTCGTTCCAAGAGGTGATAGTACCAACATAGGTGTTGATAACAACAACTCTGTAGGTATCAGTGGTAGCACCATCAGCGGTAACATCATAGACCTCAATCAGAGTGCCGTTGCCGCCAATCTTCTTCTCGCCGGTGGTGCCGGAAGTGATAACGAAGTCGGTATAAAGATTCTTTATGGTGTCTTCGGTGTAATCCTTGCCGTCAACAACATAAGAGAAGTCGGCATCGCTGGGCTTGCCCAGGTCGGAGTAGATAGAGCTGCCCTTGGTAGCGACAGTGTAGGTGTACTCAGGCTCGTCGGAGTAGGTGCCGACAGTGTCCTTGTCATAGACCCACTTGGTGGAAGGACGCTGGAAATCGTCAGGCTCGCCAGCGTTCTTAACAAGATCCTCGAAGTAGCGCTCAGCAAACTGAACGGTGTAGATGCCAGCATCGGTCTCATCGTCCTTGATGGTGTCGGACTTGGAGGTGGTGGTGACAGGCTCAGCCTTGGAAGCGCCGGTGCTGATGGCGCCGCCGCCGGGCAGCTCGATGACGGTGCCGCGGTTGTCATAGTCGACCAGGTCAGCCTGCAGCATGTTGAAGGCGTAGAGAGCGGCCTCCTCACGGGTCAGAGCGACGTTGTAGTTGGCGCCCTTGTTGCCATCGAACAGGCCGATGGTCAGAGCGGTCTTGGCGACGTTGATGTTCCACTGAGCGCCGGTGTACTTCTCGATGGAGACGCTGTAGCCCAGGCAGCCGAGCATCAGCTTGGCAAACTCATAGCCGGTGACGTTGCCGGTGGGATCGAAGGTGGTCTCGGAGCGGCCGTTGATGATGCCCTCGTTGACGCAGTAGGCTATGTAGCCGGCGGACCAACGGTTGGCGGCGACATCGTCGAACGGAGCGCTGACAGCGCCCAGAGCGTCGGCATCCTTCGCGCCGAGCATCAGGTAAGCGACGACCTTGGCGGCCTGCTCACGGGTGAGGTATCCATCGGGATCGAAGGAACCGTCCTCGAAGCCGTTGATGACGCCAATAGCGGACATGACGTCGACAGCCTCGGCGTACTTGATCTCAGTGTCATCGGTGAAGTCGGCGGAGACGGGGAAAGCCATCAGGCCGATCGCCATGACAAGAGCAAGCACAAGTGCGAGAGTTCTTTTCATGTGATTTCTTCCTCCTTATAGAGATTTTTCGCCCGCACATGAAACAAACGGGCATTTCTGCTGTAAAAGGGCTTGTCGATAGTCACCCTTCTACATTACGTCCGTATCATACCACGCCCTCCCGCCCCCGTCAATCTCGCCGCCCCCATTGTAACATAACCGTAACAAAAGGTGACATAATATCGGGGGTTTAGTGAAGAGTGAATAGTGAATAGTGAAAAAGGAAAAACCGCCAAGTTTCGTGAGAAACTTGGCAAGTTCCCTCGTCGCCAAATCGCAACCCAGCGCAGCGGTTGCGATTTGGAAAGGAGGAGCAGCAGAATGAGCGCGCTCCGATTTTTGCAAAAAAATCGGAGCAAGCGATATGTCGCTTGCTCCGACGCTGGAGGCGCCACCCGGATTTGAACCGGGGAGTCGGGGATTTGCAGTCCCCTGCCTTACCACTTGGCTATGGCGCCGCATCTGCCGGCGGGACGCGCCCGCGGCTATATAAAATCAAGCGAAACAGTGTTTCGCTCTGATTGACTCACTCAAGCGAAATGAAGATTTCGCTTGAAGAAGGAAGAACGTAGCCGTCCGGCGCAGTTTGCCGCTTTAGCGGGAAACGGAGCGGTAAGGCTGCGTTCTGACGTGGAGCGGGCGACGAGGCTCGAACTCGCTACCTCCACCTTGGCAAGGTGGCGCTCTACCGGATGAGCTACGCCCGCATATGGCGCCGCTGATGCGACACCCTTTGTGGTGCCTCCGGTCGGAATCGCTTTTCTGCGGAAAAGCCACGGCGGTTGAAACATGCCACCGGCATGTTTCTAAGAGCCGCCTTTCGATTCCGAGAGGAGTGCACTCTTCTTTTGTGGTGCCTCCGGTCGGAATCGAACCAACGACACGCGGATTTTCAGTCCGCTGCTCTACCAACTGAGCTACAGAGGCATATCTTTTGTTATATCCGCGCCGGCTGTTACACCGGCGCGGTCTTTGGCGACCCAGAACGGGCTCGAACCGTCGACCTCCAGCGTGACAGGCTGGCGTTCTAACCAACTGAACTACTGGGCCATGTCATGGTGGGAACAACAGGGCTCGAACCTGTGACCCCATGCTTGTAAGGCATGTGCTCTCCCAGCTGAGCTATGCTCCCCAACTGCCGCCTCACTGCGACGGCTTTGTTATTATACTAAAGCACGCCGCAGTTGTCAAGCGCTATTTTACATCTTTTTCATTTTTCTTCGTCTTTTATCAATTCGCGAATCTCGTCCGGCGTGAACTCATACTCCGCGTCGCAGAACTGGCAGCTCACCTTCGCGCTCTCGCCGCCGTCCGCAATCTCGCGCAGCGCCTCCGCCCCTATGCTCGACAGCGCCCCCAGCACCCGCTCGCGGCTGCAATAGCATTTATACTCCACCGGGTGCCGTTCCAGTATCTCCGGCTCCATGCCCAGCAGCACCGCCGTTATCAATCCGTCCGCGCTGCCCGAGCGCACGATGTCCGACACCGCGGGCATGACCGCGATATTCGCCTCCAGCGCGTCTATCGTGCTGTCCGGCGCGCCCGGCATAAGCTGCACCAGAAATCCGCCCGCCGACAGCACCGTCTTATCCGTGTCGATCAGCACGCCCAGCCCGCAGGCCGCCGGCACCTGCTCGCTCTCGCAGTAATAGGCGGTGAAGTCCTCGGCAATCTCGCCGCTCACCAGCTCCGTGCTCCCGACATACGGCTCGCCTATGCCGAGGTCGCGGCTGACGGTGAGCATTCCGTTCCTGCCGACCAGCCCGCCGACGTCGAGCTTGCCGTCGGCGCGCGTCGGCAAATCCGCCTGCGGGTTCTGGACGTAGCCGCGGACGTTGCCGCTCGAATCCGACACGGCCATCACCGTACCGGCGATGCCGCCGCCGTTTATGCGGAGCGTGACGGTGGCCTCGTCCTCCTTGAGCAGGTCGCCGAGAATCGACGCCGCGCACAGCGTGCGTCCCATGGCGGCGGCGGCCGTGGGGCTCATATTGTGTATCTCTCTCGCCCGCTCGGCGATGTCCCTCGCCTCGATTGCCGAAATTTTAACAAATCCGTCGCGCGACACCGCGCGCACTATCTCACCCATTGTTTTTCATTCCCTTTCCGCTGTTTCGCGATATGAAAAAGACCCTGCCGCTCGCGGCCTGCGGGCCTTTGGCAATCTCGATGTCGTAAAATCCCGCGTCCGCGAGCGCCGAGCGCAGGAAGTCGGGGCTATGCGCGTACTCGACGTGCTCCTCCTGCTCGCGCCGCCACATGCGGCCTGAGCGTGTGAAGATGTCCATGCCGTAGACGAGGCAGTTCTCCGCCTCGTCGAAGTCGGCGCGCCAGAGGCAGAGCGCGTCCTCGCTCTCGTCGACGAAGACCCTGCCGTTCAGCGAGCGGAAGCGCACCGGCGTGTTGACGTCGAAAATCAGCAGCCCGCCGGGGCTTATGAACAGCGCGAGGCGGCGCAGCAGCTCGCGCAGCTCGTCCGCGCGCAGGTAGTTGAAGCTGTCGAGGCTGGAATACGCGGCGTCGACCGTGCCGTAGAGATCCAGCTCCTGCATGTTCTGGCACAGCAGCACCGGCGGGACGCAGTCCTCGCCCGCGAATTTGTCCGCGGCCTCGGCGAGCATGTCCGCCGAGCCGTCGACCGCTATGAGCTCGTAGCCGCGGCGCGCCATCTCGAGCGCGAGCGTGCCTGTGCCGCATGCGAGATCGAGCAGCAGCGAGGGCTTTTCGCCACGCGCGGCGAATACGCTCTCGTAGAAATCGGCAAACTCGGAATACGGCACGTCGCCGGTGAACTGGTCGTAGCATCCGGCGAGGCCGGAATACGCCTCGCTCACTCCTTGTTCTCCTCTTTCTCAAGCTCGGCCATGCGCTTGAAGGCGACGGAGTAGCCGTCGGCCCCGTACTGCAGGCTGCGGTTCACGCGGCTGATTGTCGCGCTGGACGCGCCGGTCTGCTCGAGGATGTCGTTGTAAATCAGCCCCTTGTCGAGCAGAACAGCCACCTGATAGCGCTGCTCCATCGACTGCAGCTCGGTGACTGTGCATAGGTCGTCAAAGAAATTCATACACTCCTCCACGGTTTTGAGCGTGAGGATGGCCTTATACATATTTATATTACGCGGTTTTCTGTTCTGCTTATTCATATAGCACCTCTCAGCCGTAATAATTCAATCTCAATATATATTACAGCACTAAATTGCGAAAGTAAAGCCCCAATTTGCGGTTGCAAATAGCGGCGGCTTGTTATAGAATAATGTAGTAACAGTATTTTACGCAGCTCCGGCTGCAGAAAGGTAAGTGTCATGATAAAAGCTATCGTGGGCGCCAACTGGGGCGACGAGGGAAAAGGCAAAATAACCGATATGCTCGCCGAGGATTCGGATATAGTCATCCGTTTCCAGGGCGGCGCAAACGCGGGGCATACTATTATAAATAACTACGGCAAGTTCGCCCTGCACACCCTCCCCTCCGGCGCATTCTTCCCCCATATCACCAATATAGTGGGCAACGGCGTTGCCCTCGATATCCGCAAGCTCGACGCCGAGGTCAAGGAGCTGCTCAGCCGCGGCGTGCCGCAGCCGAGGCTCATAGTCTCCGAGCGCGCGCAGGTCATCATGCCCTACCACCCGCTCATGGATGAGTACGAGGAGGCCCGCCTCGCCGGCAAGAGCTTCGGCTCCACCAAAAGCGGCATCGCGCCGTTCTACTCCGATAAATACGCCAAAATCGGTTTCCAGGTCTGCGAGCTGTTCGACGACAACATACTCCGCGAGCGCCTGCAGAAGGTCTGCGACCTCAAAAACCCCGTCATAGTCCACCTCTACGGCAAGCAGCCGCTCGACCCCGAGGCCCTCTATAAGGAGATGGTCGAGCAGCGCGAGCTGATCCGTCCCTACGTCGGCAACGCCGCCGCCTTCGTGCAGGATGCGCTCAAGGCCGGCAAGAACGTCCTGCTCGAGGGCCAGCTCGGCACGCTCAAGGACCCCGACTTCGGTATCTACCCCATGGTCACCTCCTCCCACACCCTCGCCGCCTTCGGCTGCGTCGGCGTCGGCGTCTCGCCGAGGGAGATCTCCGACATAATCTGCGTCACCAAGGCCTACTCCAGCGCCGTCGGCGGCGGAGACTTCGTCTCCGAGCTCTTCGGCGACGAGGCCGAGGAGCTGCGTAAGCGCGGCGGCGACAAGGGCGAGTACGGCGCCACCACAGGCCGTCCGCGCCGCGTCGGCTGGTTCGACGCCGTCGCCACCGAGTACGGCTGCCGTATGCAGGGCGCCACCGAGGCCGTCCTCACCGCCATCGACGTCCTCGGCTACCTCGACGAAATCAAGGTCTGCACCGGCTACGAGATTGACGGCCAGGTCTACGACAAGTTCCCCGTCACCCCGCTGCTCGACAGGGCCAGGCCCGTCTACACCAGCCTCCCCGGCTGGAAGTGCGACATCCGCGGCTGCAAGGACTACGCCTCCCTCCCCGCCGAGGCCCGCGCATACGTCGACTTCATAGAGGACAAAATAGGCGTGCCCATCAAAATGGTCTCCACCGGCCCCCGCCGCGAGGATATGACCTACCGCAAATAAGCCCTCCCCGCTCCGAAAGGATGTGAGAACATGCCGATGAACATGATCTGGGCAATAGCCATCATCGTATTCCTGGTGGCCGAGGCCGCCACAGTTGGCCTCGTGTCCATCTGGTTTGCCGTCGGCTCGCTGCTGGCCCTCGTCGCCTCGCTCTGGGGCGCCCCCGTCTGGGCGCAGGTGCTGCTGTTTGCCGCCGGCTCCGTCGTCACGCTGCTGCTCACAAGGCCGCTCGCCCTCAAATACGTCAACGGCAAGCGCCAGCCCACCAACGCCGACAGGCTCATTGGTACCCGCTGTATAGTCACTGAAAAAATCGACAATCTCGCCGCCACCGGCGCCGTCACCGCCGCCGGCCGGCCGTGGACGGCGCGCAGCGCCTCCGGCGAGATTATAGAGTCCGGCTCCCTCGTCACCGTCCAGCGCATCGAGGGCGCGAAACTGATTGTCGCCTCCGCGACCGGCGAATAAAGGAGGATACACATGCCAATAGGTGAATTCCTGGGCTATCTCGCCCCCATAGTCATCATCGTCGTCCTGCTGATCATCCTCATCCGCAATATCCGCGTCGTACCGCAGGCCAGAGCCTGCGTCATCGAGCGCCTCGGCGCCTACAGCACCACCTGGAACGTCGGCCTCCACTTCAAGATTCCGTTCATCGAGCGCGTCGCGCGCACGGTGTCGCTCAAGGAGCAGGTCGTCGACTTCCCGCCCCAGCCCGTCATCACGAAGGACAACGTCACCATGCAGATTGACACGGTGCTCTACTTCGAGATCACCGACCCCAAGCTCTACACCTACGGCGTCGAGCACCCGCTCACCGCCATCGAAAATCTCACGGCGACCACGCTGCGCAACATCATCGGCGAGCTGGAGCTCGACCAGTGCCTCACCAGCCGCGACATCATCAACACCAAAATGCGCACCATCCTCGACGAGGCCACCGACCCCTGGGGCATCAAGGTCAACCGCGTGGAGCTCAAGAACATCATGCCGCCCAAGGAAATCCAGAACGCCATGGAGCGCCAGATGAAGGCCGAGCGCGAGCGCCGCGAGGCCATACTCCAGGCCGAGGGCGCGAAGAAATCCGCCATACTCATAGCCGAGGGCGAAAAGGAATCCGCCATACTCCGCGCCGACGCGAAGAAGCAGGCCGCCATCCTCGAGGCCGAGGGTCAGGCCGAGGCCATACTCAAGGTGCAGGAGGCCACCGCCGAAGGTATCCGGCGCATAAACGCCTCCATGCCGTCCGACGCCGTCATAAAGATCAAGGCGCTCGAGGCCTTCACCGCCGCGGCCGACGGCAAGGCCACGAAGCTCATCATCCCCTCCGACATACAGGGGCTCGCGGGGCTCGCCGCCTCGTTCAAAGAGCTCGTGTCGGACGACCCGAAGCAGTAAAATTTAAAGTAAAAACCCGGACCCCATGGGGTCCGGGTTTTTGCGCTCTAATCGAGCAGTTCAAACGCAAGCTCGTAGTTATCTTTGATGACGCTGTTGGCATTTAGCAGCCCAGAGATAATGCGCTGGGCATTCTCATCCGCTTTCTCCAGCAGGCCATTGTCTATCGCGCGCTGTTCCATGGCCTCTTTGCTCTCGGCGTCAAAGGTGCGGATATCATCTATGCGTATCGGATTGAATAGTCCGTCGTTCTCATCCAGCGTCTCAATGTTGTCGCCTATCTCATGCGATAGAATCTCGGCTGCCGGAATATGTATTACAATGGTCTTGGTGTTCTCATTCACCTCGACGGATAGGCGTGTTATATCGATGCCCGCTTTTATGACTCCGTCCCATTTTGCGATAAAGGACTTTGTGGTGAACGGGATATCCACGCCGAACACCTGCTTCGGGTCAGAGAACTGTCCGGCGTCAGTGTAGAGATACTCCACGCTGGCCAGCTCGCCTATCTCCTGAATCTCCTTGCTGATGACATTGATATCGACCTTGGTGTCAATTTCCTCAAACACAGCCACGCGGTCATCAAGCTTTGCCTGAAGCGCATCAATCTCGGCCTGCATCTCAGCTTTTTCAGCAAGATGTTTTTCTCTCTCATTGAAATAGCCAAATGCATAAATAACAAGCGCGATAACTAACAGAATAACAGTTATTTTGTGCCGCCACATAAAACTAGATAAGGCTCTTCCAAAGCTTTTTTGGGGACGCTCATTTCTTCTCTCTTCATCTAGCAATTCGTATTTTGACATGTGAATTCCCCCTTATTTATCTTTAGGCACATCCGCCCCTATAACAACACCTGTTTTTTTGCGACGAAACGTCAGTCTCTTTTCACTCCCCTCTCAGCCTTGCCGCCAGGGCGACCGCCGTGTCGCGCACGTCGCCGCGGCCGCAGTCGTAGACTATGTGTGCGTACTTCTCATACAGCGGGGTGCGCTCGTTATAGACGTCGCGCAGCGTCCGGCCCTCGGGCACGGTCACCCCGCTCTTCTCCAAATCGCCGAGGCGCCCGGCTATGGGCTCGTAGCTGTGCCTGAGATAGACCACCGTGCTTATCCGCCGCAGGTGCTCCATG
>CALWXY010000154.1 GCA_944385595.1 uncultured Oscillospiraceae bacterium | reverse complement strand
GAGCGCCTCGCGCGGCTCGGCCTGCGCGTGGTCGAGAGCCCTGAGGAGCTGCCCGACGGGGCGAGAGTGCTGATCCGCTCCCACGGCGTCTCGCGCGCCGTATACGAGCAGCTGCGCGCCAAACACGCCGAGATTATAGACGCGACCTGCCTGCGCGTCGCCAAAATCCACGATATAGTGCGGGATGCGTCGGCGGAGGGAAAGCTGATTGTCGTCATCGGCGAGCCGACCCACCCGGAGGTCATGGCCATCTGCGGCTGGTGCGGCGAGTCCGTCGTCCTGCGCGACGCCGCCGAGGTCGCCGATTGGTGGAAAAATAATCCAGCAGCTGCTGAAAAAGCTGTCTGTGTGGTATCTCAGACCACGCAGACCAGGAAAAACCTTGATGAATGTGTGAATTTTTTAAAAAAACAGTGTACAAACTGCGAAAGTTTTGATACAATATGTAAAGCTACGTCTTTAAGGCAAAATGAAGCTATGGCCCTCGCCGCTGAGTGCGACGCGATGGTCGTGATCGGCGGACGGCACAGCGCAAACAGTCTGCACCTTGCGGACATCTGCTCCGAGCTATGCCCGAACACCCAATTCGTCGAGAATGCGTCCGAGCTTGATCTTCAGCGCCTCAGGACGGCTGATACCGTTGGTATCACCGCGGGAGCTTCCGCGCCCGCGTGGATAATAAAGGAGGTTAAACAAAAGATGACTGACGAGATCAAGATTGAAGAGGCGACCATTCCCGAGGTGGCAGCAGAGGAGGAGGTCGAAAAAACTTTCGATCAGATGCTCGAGGATTCGCTGAAGCCCATATATAACGGCGACACCGTTACCGGTATAGTTGCGGCCATCACGCCCACCGAGGTCAGCGTTGACCTGAGCACCAAGCACTCCGGATACATCCCCGTGTCCGAGTTCACCGATGATCCCTCTGTGAAAATTTCCGACATCCTCAAGGTCGGAGACACCATCCAGGCTAGCGTCGTCCGCGTCAATGACGTGGAAGGCACGGTCATGCTCTCCAAGAAGCGTCTGGACGCTGTGAAAAACTGGAACGATATCGAGACGGCCCGCGAAGAGGGCACCGTCGTCGAGGGCACCGTTACCGAGGAGAACAAGGGCGGAGTCGTCGTTTCCGTTAACGGCATCCGCGTCTTTGTCCCTGCCTCCCAGACCGGCCTCGGCAGAGATGTCCCGATGTCCACTCTGCTCAAGACCAAGGTCCGCCTTCGCATCACCGAGGTCAACCGTTCCCGCAGGAGAGTCGTCGGCTCCATCCGCGCCGTCCTCGCCAAGGAGCGCAAGGAGCGCGCCGAGCAGATTTGGAACGAGATTGAGGTCGGCAAGCACTACGACGGCGTCGTGAAGAGCCTCACCAGCTACGGCGCTTTCGTCGATATCGGCGGCGTCGACGGCATGGTTCACGTCTCCGAGCTCAGCTGGAACCGCATCCGCCAGCCGGCGGACGTCGTCTCCGTGGGCGAGCCCATCGACGTCTTCGTCCTCAACTTCGACAAGGAGAACCACAAGATTTCCCTCGGCCACAAGAAGCCCGAGGACAACCCCTGGGCGAAGTTCACCGGCACCTACAATGTCGGCGACGTCGCCTCCGTCAAGGTTGTCAAGCTGATGAACTTCGGTGCCTTCGCCGAGGTCATGCCCGGTGTCGACGGCCTCATCCACATCTCCCAGATAGCCAACCGCCGCATCGGCAAGCCGGGCGACGTGCTCACCGTCGGCGAGACCGTGGACGCCAAAATCACCAACATCGACAACGACAATCAGAAGATATCCCTCAGCATCCGCGCTCTGTCCGAGCCGGAGGCCCCCGCTGCCAAGCCCGAGGCCGATGAGATGGATTACGCCCCCGCCGCTCCCGCCGAGGACGCCCTCGTATACGAGGTCTCCACCACCGGCGAGGCCACCGGCGAGCAGCCTGTCGACGTCGAGTAATTTCTCTTCAATCAAAAAAGAGCGTGTGCCGAGGCACACGCTCTTTTTCTGTTCAATTCCCGTCGGCGCAGCAGACAAAATCGGTGTCCACCAGATCCGCGAAGCACCTCAGGCGGAAGCTCCTGCCGCGGCAGCGCCCGTCAGCGAGAGACAGCTCCTCCGGCATGACGAATCTGATGCAGCGCACCAGCATATCGCGGCAGTTTTCAAAGTCGTGCGCGGGGATGAGCATGGTCTTCAGCCCGCGCTGATGCTCGCCGCCGTCGGCGTCCAGCTCGGTCAGCACGGCTGCAAGCGCGACGCGCCTCCCGGGGCAGACATTTTTGATTGTGACATCAGCCTCGATGACACAGCCGCGGCTCCCCAGCTCTATCTCACCGGCGTCGACCAGCACAAAGTCGGCGCAGCCGCCGACCTCGACCTCCACAGGGTCGGGGCACGGCTCAGGCGTGACCACCACGGGGCAGCGCACGTCCACGGCGGGCGAGGGGAAGCTGACGATGTTGCCCTCGTTGTCGGAGTAGTCGACGTAGGCGTTCACCTCTCTGCTGCCGGAGGTGTCGCCTATATGCCGCACGACAAACTCGAGCAGCGCGCTCTCAGGCTCATCCTTTCCGAGCGAGTCCATCCGCCACTCGATAGTGCTCTGGTCGAGCATCTCAGCCGTGCCTCTGCTGGGCTGCTGCATACTGGATATGCGGAAATCGTCGTTCAGCTTTTCGAGAATCCGTATATCTGTCGCCCCGGCCTTGGTGATGTTCGCGGCCAGCTCCTCGAACAGCTCTGCAATGTCGGAAGGGTTCGGCGTCACGGCGACGTGGGTGGAGTCCGGGTCGGAGGCCCAGAGATTGAGCGTCGCCACGTCTATTCCGTCCGTCCCGACGAGGCCGATGCAGTATATGATGACCCCCTCCGACTTCGCCTGCTGCGCGATGGGCGCCGGGTTCCCGCCTGCTGTGGTCTTGCCGTCGGTGAACATCACAATGACCTTCGCGTTCGATGACACCGGGTCAAAAAGCCCCAGCGCCGTGGTGAAAGCCGCCGCGTGATTGGTGTTGCCGCCCGCGACGATGTCGTCAACGGCGGATTTCAGCGCGTCTACCGAATCGGTGAGCGCGGTGTCCGCCGTCGCCGTGCCGGCGAAGCTCACGACGGCCATGCGGCTGCCGGAACCTATACTGCCGTCGGCAGCGCCGCCGGTGGATTCGGAGATTATATCGATGAACTGCTTGGCGCCGGCCTTCATCTCGGCTATCGGCTCCCCGGCCATGCTGCCGGAGCGGTCGAGCACGAGCACTATATCCGTAGGATTCGTGATGATATCCGGCGCCGCGGTCAGCGCGAGCGTGACCTTCACGGAGCCGCCGCAGTCTATGCTGAGCCGGTCAAGCGTTTTGTTTGATGCTGTTATTCCCATTGCGTTCCTCCTCTGGGCATCGCCCGACACAGAGTATGCGCTTCCGAGCCGCTTTGACACAAAATTTTTTGTGCCTTTTGCTGCAATTCGGACGATATCAGGGCAAATTTTAATTTATGCTTGCTAAAATTTGCATAAACGAGTATAATTATTGTGTTAGCGTATGCAGATAAAGCCGCAGGGCCAGAGGACAGGAGGGATTCTGATGACCTTCGCAGTCGGCGACCGTATCGTACATCCGCTGCACGGCGCCGGAGTTATCGACAGCATCGAAACTCAGCGCATTTCCGGCGTGGAGCGCAGCTATTACGTCATGCACATCAATCCGGGCGATATACTGGTAAAGGTGCCGACCGAGTCGTCGGACGCCGTAGGCCTCCGCCCGGTCATCAAGCCGGAGGAGGGGCGCAGCTTCCTCGACTCGCTGCCATCCATCAAACCGGAGCTGACCCAGAACTGGAACAAGCGCTACCGCGAGAACATGATGAAGCTCCGCAGCGGCGATTTGCGCGAGCTCGCGGTAGTCATCAAAAGCCTCGCCGCGCGGGACGGCGAGCGCGGCCTCTCCACCGGCGAGAGGAAAATGCTCAACTCAGCAAAACAAATCCTGCTCTCCGAGCTGGTTCTGTCCCAGAGCTGCAGCTACGACGAGGCCAGCGCCCGATTGGAGAGCGCGCTCATCTGATATCATCCTTGTGCGGGAGCCTCGGTTCCCGCACAATTTTTCGACGGAGGTACGCCTTTAAGTGAAACTGTCTGATTTGATCCGCAAAAAAAGCCGCCCGTTCTGCTCGGTGGTCATAGTCGCCGCAGGCTCATCCACCCGAATGGGCGAGGATAAGCTGATGATGCCGCTGCTCGGCGTCCCGGTGCTCGCGCGCAGCATACTCGCATTCGACCGCTCGCCGCTCATCGACGAGATAATAATCGTCACGCAGAGCGAGAAAATCGTGCCGGTATCGCAGCTCTGCCGCGACCACGGCGTTGAAAAGGTCACCAAAATCCTGGTCGGCGGCGAGACTCGCACCGTCTCCGCCCTCGCGGGCCTCTCCGAAATCGACAGCCGCGCCCGCGTCGCCGCCATCCACGACGGGGCCAGGCCGCTGGTCACCGACGAGATTATAAGGGCTGTGCTGCACGAGGCGGTCTTGAATAAGGCCGCGGCCCCAGCTGTGCCGCTAAAGGACACCGTCAAAATCGTCAAGGACGGCGTCGTCGTCCGCACGCCGGACAGAACCGGCCTCGCCGCCGTGCAGACGCCGCAGGCCTTCTGGCCGGACATCATCAAAGGCGCGCTGACCGACGCCATAAATCACGGCCGCACCATCACGGACGACTGCTCCGCCGTCGAGGCGCTGGGCGTGCCTGTGCACCTCACTGCGGGCTCGTATGAGAACATAAAAATCACCACGCCGGACGACATTTCCGCGGCGGAGGCCATACTGACAGGGAGGGGAGAACGTTGAGAATAGGACACGGATACGACGCGCACCGCCTTGCGCCGGGCAGAAAGCTGATACTCGGCGGGGTCGAGATACCGTACGAGCTTGGGCTCGACGGCCACTCCGACGCCGACGTGCTGCTTCACGCGCTGATGGACGCGCTGCTCGGCGCCGCCGCCCTCGGCGACATAGGCAAGCTCTTCCCCGACAGCAGCGACGAATTCCTCGGCATAAGCAGTCTTGAGCTGCTGCGCCGGACTGAGCGCGCAATACGCGCGGCGGGCTGCCGCCTCAGCAATGCCGACTGCACGATAATCGCACAGCGTCCGAAGCTCGCACCATACATAGAAGAAATGCGCCTCAACATGGCGAAGGCTCTCGGAGCCGACGTCTCCCAGGTGAGCGTCAAGGCCACGACGGAGGAGCGCATGGGCTTCACCGGCTCCGGCGAGGGCATGTCAGCGCACGCCGTGGTCATCATAGAGAAAATTCAGGGCTGACAGGCGGTATTCCTCTCCAAAGCGCCGCAAACGAACCGCGCAGTACGGACGGAGCCTCTCCGGCATAGTATGCAGCGAGACTTTGCGGAAGGAAGGATATCAATGTCATATTATCTGCTCATGTGCCGCTCGCTGACATACGCGCAGCGCCTCGCGCGCGAGCTTGAGAAATACGGTATAGGCAGCTCGGTCACCCGCGGCCCGCAAAACGCCGGCACCGGCTGCTCCTACGGCGTGAAAATATCGGAGCGCCGCCTGGGCGACGCGCTCCGCGCCGCGAAAAACGCCGGGATGGATCCGCTGCGCGTGTACCTGAACGACAGCTCCGGGCTTTTCAGGGAGGTGTCGGTGTGATTTATCTCGACAGCGCCGCCACCTCCTTCCGCAAGCCCGAGTCGGTTCGCCGCGCCATGGACGGCGCCCTCGCGCGCCTGTCCAGCCCCGGCCGCGGCGGATACCCCGCCGCCATGCGCGCGGCCGATATGTGCTGGCTCTGCCGCGAGTCGGCGGGCGGTATGTTCGGCTGCGAGCCGATGTCGGTGGTGTTCACCAGCAACGCGACCCACGGCCTCAACATAGCGATAAACTCCGTCGTGCCGCGCGGCGGGCGCGTCGTCGTCTCCGGCTATGAGCACAACGCTGTCACGCGGCCGCTCGCGGCCCGCAGCGCTATAATCTCCGTCGCCAGCGCGCCGCTTTTCGACAACGCCGCCATACTCGAGCGCTTCCGCCGTCTGCTCCCCGGCGCCGACGCATGTGTCTGCACCCACGTATCCAACGTATTCGGCTGGATACTGCCCATATACGAGATTGCCGGCATGTGCGCCGACTACGGCGTCCCCCTGGTGGTCGACGCCTCCCAGAGCGCGGGGACGCTGCCGGTGGATATGCGCTCGCTCGGCGCGCGCTTCGCCGCCATGCCGGGGCATAAGGGGCTGCACGGCCCGCAGGGCACGGGGCTGCTGCTGTGCTCGGGCGAGGCCGAGCCGCTGATCTGCGGCGGCACCGGCTCCATGAGCGCGAGTCCCAATATGCCGGACTTTCTGCCCGACAGGCTGGAGGCCGGCACGCACAACATGCCGGGCATAGCCGGCCTCAAAGCGGGGCTGGACTTCGTGAAGCGCCTCACGCCGGAGCGCATACTCCGCCACGAGCAGAGGCTGCGCGCGAGACTTGAGCGCGAGCTGAATGCCATGCCGGGGCTGGAGGTGTTCGGGGGCGGGGGAGCAGCCCAGGCGGGAGTGCTGTCCGTCCGCAGCTCCGCGCTCGACAGCGAGGTCATCGCCGAGCGGCTGGGACGGCGCGGCGTCGCCGTCAGGGCAGGACTGCACTGCGCGCCTCTGGCGCACGAGAGCGAGGGCACTCTCAGAGGCGGAACGGTGCGCTTCAGCTTTTCGCCGTTCAACAGCGAGGCAGAAATAATGAGAACGAGCCAGATAATGCGAGATATTTTGATTAAAAGCTAAAAAAATCCTGTTCTCGGTTGCTATTTCCTGAGCTTCGTTATATAATACCTTGATACAATCCGATTATTTTTCTGGGGTAATGCAAATGGACGCCATAAGCGATATTTTCTCTACCGCTCAGCGCTATATAAGCATGGTCACCATATACGATATTATCGATATGGCGGTGGTGGCCTTTTTTGTCTACAAGCTCGCCATGTTTATTCGCAAAACCAACGCCTCGAATGTCGCGAACGGAGTTCTCATCCTCCTGGTCATCACCTGGATATCCGAGAACAATCACCTCAACGTCATAAACTTCCTCTTGAGGAAGACGATGGAGATAGGCATCCTGGCGATAGTCATCATCTTCCAGCCGGAGCTGCGCCGCATGCTCGAAAAGGTCGGCAACAGCAAGCTCTCGCACCTGCTCGGCAGCGAAGTGGAGGAGCTGGCGACGGAGACGGCCATCACGCAGTCGGTGCTCGCCTGCGCGGATATGTCCGCCACCAAGACGGGCGCGCTCATAGTCTTTGAGCGCGCCAACCGCCTGTTCGACCCCCTCACCACCGGCACCATCATAAACGCCGATGTGACCGCCGAGCTGCTCAAAAACCTCTTCTACAACAAAGCGCCCCTGCACGACGGCGCCGTCATCATCCGCGACGGGCGCATCATTGCCGCGGGCTGTATGCTGCCCATGAGCGGCAACACGAATCTCAGCAAGGATCTCGGTATGCGCCACCGCGCGGGCATAGGCGTCAGCGAGACGAGCGACGCCGTCGCCGTCATCTGCTCCGAGGAGACCGGCGCTATCTCCGTCGCGGTCGACGGCATGCTCAAGCGCCACCTCTCGCCGGAGACCGTGGAGACACTGCTCCGCAACGAGCTTCTTGTCAGCACTAAGGACGAAGGGCCGCGCAGCTGGCTCTCCAACATTTTTAAGGTGAAGCGGAATGATAAATAACAAGCGCATGTCTGATTTCTTCAACAGCAAGCCCTTCTGGGTCGTGTTCTCCATAATTGTCTCTTTTATGCTCTGGGGATACGTCGACTCTCAGGACGTGCAGGGCACTTTGACCTACTACGGCGTAGACGTCACCTTCTACGGTGAGGACGCCCTGCGCGAGTCCAAGGGCTTCATCATAACGGACGTCAGCTCCACCTCTGTGAACGTCACGCTCAGAGGCAGCCGCAGCGTGCTCGCAAGCCTCTCGGCTGAGGATTTGCAGGCCGTCATCGACGTCTCAACCGTCACCCGCGTAGGCTCGGCTGAAAAGCAGGTCACGATAAATTACCCGTCGAACGTCGACCAGAGCTCGCTCAGCGTCGTCTCCCGCACGCCGAACACCATTTCCTACTACGTCGACAACGAGGTGTCCAAGTCCGTCGAGGTCGAGGGCGTGTTCAACGGCAGCGTGGCCGAGGGCTATATCCGCGAGGACTTCATTTTCGACCCCGCCACCGTGCTCATAACCGGCCCGGCGGCCGACGTCGATCAGATCAAGAGCGCCCTCGTCACCGTCGGCGACAGGACGGATCTCGACCGCACCATCAGCTACGACGCCACCTTCACCTTCATCGACGCGGACGGCAACGCCGTCGAGTCCAGCTCCATAGTCTGCGACACGGAGACCGTCAACGTCACCATGCCCGTCAAGGCCACCAAGCAGGTGCCCATAACCGTCGACCTCATTGACGGCGGCGGCGCCACCTCCAAAAACGCCACCATCGACTGCGAGCCGAGCATGATTACCATCGCGGGCGACGCGAGCACGCTCGAGGGCATAAACAGCATATCCGTCGCCACTGTCGACCTCTCCACCTTCAATCCGGTCATCACCAGAACCTACCCCATAATCATCCCCAACGGGGTCGAGAACGTCACCGGCGAGACGGAGGTCGAGGTCACGATAGAGATTAAGGGCCTGAGCACCAAGGTCGCGACGGTCAGCAATCTCAATTACATCGGTCTGCCGAGCGGGTATACGGCTGATATAGTCAGCACGAACATCAGCAATGTCGTGCTCAGAGGCCCGGCCGAGAGCGTCTCCGCCGTCGCCTCCAACAATCTCCGCGCCGTGGCAGACCTCTCAGCGGTCACCACCACCGGCACCATATCCGTCCCCGTGGAGATTTACGTCGACGGGTTTACGGACGTCGGCGCCGTGGGAGAATACACCATATATGTTGAAGTAAAGCGAGGCTGAACGCATTGACTCAGGTTGCAACCGTAACCCGCATCATATCCCCGGGCATGGCAGAGATTGCGGTCAAACGCAAATCCGCCTGCGGCGGCGACTGCCACGCCTGCGGCGGAACCTGCAACACCGGCAAAATCTTGAAGGTGAGCGCGAGAAACGCCGTCGCCGCCGGAGTGGGCGACCAGGTGCTCGTCTCGAGCAGCACCTCGGGCATACTCAAGGCCGCGTTTGTGGTCTACCTGATTCCCATCATACTTTTCTTCGTATTCTATGCCGCCGCCGTTGCTCTGGCTCTGCCGGAGAGCGGCTGCGTCGCGGCAAGCCTCGGCGGCTTCGCGCTCGGCGTGCTCTGCGCCGTGCTGGTGAACCGCAGCCTCAAGGGGCGCGCCGCCGCGAACTTCGAGATAATACAAATAATTTAGGCCCAGT
Source organism: uncultured Oscillospiraceae bacterium (assembly GCA_944385595.1). Classification (GTDB taxonomy): domain Bacteria; phylum Bacillota; class Clostridia; order Oscillospirales; family Oscillospiraceae; genus Heteroscillospira. The sequence goes on along the minus strand of CALWXY010000154.1, from coordinate 1,727 downwards.
GGCCGTTGGGTGGTATACACATGATACTCAGCATGACAGGCTACGGCTCCGCCAAAATCGCAGTCGGCGACCTGGAATTTTCAATCGAGCTCAAAAGCGTTAATAACCGCTACCTCGACGTCGCGGTGCGCCTCCCGCGCAGCTGCATTTTCGCCGAGGAGGCGGTCAAATCCCAGGTGCAGAAGCACATCAGCCGCGGCAAGGTCGACGTGTTCGTGAACATCGACCACTCCGCGTCCGACGATGTCGCCATCAGCGTCAACGAGGCGCTCGCGCTGCAGTACGCCGCCGCGCTTAGGCGCATAGCAGAGCTCTGCGGCGCCCAGAGCGACGTCACCGCCACCGCCATCGCCCGTATGCCGGACGTGCTCACTGCCGAGAAAAAGGATGATGACCGCGAGCTTATCGCCTCCGGCATTGCCGACTGCCTCGAGCAGGCCCTCGTTGAGTTCGACGCTATGCGTGAGCGCGAGGGGGACAAGCTCCGCGAGGACATCGCCTCGCGGCTCGATGCCCTCGAGACGATGACCGGCGAGGTCGAGGCGCGCTCCCCCCAGACTCTCGCGGAATACCGCGCCAAGCTTGAACAGCGTATGCGCGAGGTGCTCGCCACCGCCGATGTGGACGAAAACCGCCTCCTCACCGAGGCCGCCATCTTTGCAGACCGTATCGCCGTCGACGAGGAGACCGTCCGCCTTCGCAGCCACATAGCGCAGCTGCGCTCCATGCTGGTCGAGGGCTCGCCCATAGGCCGCAAGCTCGACTTCCTGATTCAGGAGCTAAACCGCGAGACAAATACCATCGGCTCAAAGTGCAACGATGTGGAGACGGCGAAAACCGTCGTCAACATGAAAGGCGAGATTGAAAAAATCCGCGGGCAGGTTCAGAACATAGAGTGAGGTGCGGCATGACACTTATAAACATAGGCTTCGGCAACATGGTCTCGTCGGCCAAGCTGGTCGCCATAGTCAGCCCGGAATCCGCGCCGATCAAGCGCATTATCCAGGACGTGCGCGACAAGGGTATGCTGATTGACGCCACCTACGGCCGCAGAACCAGAGCCGTCATAATCATGAACAGCGGGCACGTCATACTGTCGCGCATTTAGCCCCAGATCATAGCCGGTAGAATGGCCGGAAAAATCATAGTGGAGGCGGAAGAGAATGAAGAGGAATAAAGGCAAGCTCATAGTCCTCTCCGGCCCCTCCGGCGCGGGCAAGAGCACCGTCATTTCGGAGCTGCTCAAGCGGCGCGACGACATCAGCTTCTCAGTCTCCGCCACTACCCGCCAGCCCCGCCCCGGCGAGACCGACGGCGTCAACTACTACTTCAAAACCACCGAACAGTTCGAATCCATGATAGCCGCGGGCGAGTTTCTTGAGCACGCCTGCTACGCCGGCAACCACTACGGCACGCCGCGCCGCCCCATAGAGGAGCAGCTCGCAGCCGGGCGCAACGTCATCCTCGATATCGAGGTGCAGGGCGCATTCCAGGTGCGCAGCGCCATGCCGGAGGCCCCGCTGGTATTCCTGTGCCCGCCGAATATGGACGAGCTTGAGCACCGCCTGCGCGGCCGCGGCACCGACGCCGAGGATAAGATTCTCATCCGCCTTGAGACCGCGAAAGGCGAATTAAAGCTCGCCCGCGAATATGATTATATAGTCATCAACGACGTAGCGGAGGAAGCCGCCGCCGAGCTCGACGCCATCATCACCGCCGAGCAGTGC
>CALWXY010000153.1 GCA_944385595.1 uncultured Oscillospiraceae bacterium | reverse complement strand
AGTCGGCCATGCTGCCGCCGCGCGCCGGGAAGAACACGCGGCTGACCGTGTCTATGGCGCCGTCGCCGCTCAGGCGCACTATGCCTATGGCGGAGAGCACTCCGCCGGTGGCTATGGCCGCAATCGTATCCGCCATCCTGATTCCTCCATAAAAAGGCGGCCGGGGCTGATGCCTGCGGCCGCCGCGATTTTCAATTTCAGCCGAGCTCGAAGCTGCGGCGCGCCGATTCGTCGAACAGTCTGGCGGCGAGCGTCGCCACCTCGCTGCGCCTGACCGACGAGTTCGGCATGAAGCTGCCCTTCTCGTCGCTGCCGGTGACTATGCCGGCGCGGTAGAAGGTGTAGACCCTGTCGTAGAACCAGTCGCTCTCGCTGATATCGGGGACTGCGCCGCCCGGGATGCTGTTGATCTCGCGGTACTCGCTCTCGGGCAGCGCGCCGTACATGACGGCAATATAGTAGGCTCTGGTGCTCGCGGCGTTGTAGTCGGCGGGCTCGGATGTGATGATGCCGTTTTCGAGCGCGTAGTCGACGTAGGTGGAGTACCAGGGCGAGCCGTTTTGCAGCGTTACCTCGCCCTCGTGGTATTTCTGGTGGGCGCAGGCCGCGAGCTTGATGACCTGGGCGTTGGTCATGCTGCCGTTGGGCTCGAAGCTCGTCTCCGTCATGCCGTTTATGAGGCCGAGGTCGACGGCTGTGAGCACGTCGGCATAGAACCAGTCGGCGGGCTTCACGTCGCCAAAGGGGCAGGCGCTCCGGCCGGAGACTATCTCGACGTCGCCGGAGAGGTAGACCTGCGACAGCGAGTCGAAGCTGACGGTGGCGGAGCTGTCCTCCGCCGCGAGGTAGCGCGAGCCGCTTTTGAGCGAGCCGCTCTGCGCGACTGCGCCCTCGGTGACGTTGATAATCTCGCCGCTCGCGACGCTTATGCGCGCCGAGCCGCTTATGAGCGCGACGCTGCCGCCGAAGCCGAGGCGAATCTCGCCGCCCGGCTCGAAGTTATAGCTGCCCTCCGCCGCGGAGCCGGACTCCGCGCCGCCGAGGCTGGAATCTATAAGCTCGAAAGCCTCGGTGAGCACGCTCTCGCTGTAGTCGCCGTCAGCGAAGCTCTGCGAGACGAAGGGGTCGCTTTTTGAGCCTGCGGTGGTCGCCGCCCAGGCTCCGCACACGCCGCCGAGCAGCGCGGCGGCGGCGAGCGCGATCGGTAATGCTTTAAATCTCAAGATATTGCTCCTTATCCCTGCGCGGCCTCAGTTCTCGCCGTCCTCCTCGAGCCTTGCGGCGAGGTAGTAGCTGAGGTAGAGCAGGCTGTCGGAAAAGTGGATGTTCTCGACGAGGACGTCGTCGCTCTTCAGGTCCAGCTCGATGTTGGTGAAGTTCCAGATGGCCTTGATGCCGTACTCGACGAGGCTGTTCGCCATATTGTTGGCGAGGCGGCGGGGCACGGAGAGGACGGCGATGTCGACCTTGTTGCGGCTGAGGTAGTCGAGCAGCTCGGAGGAGTGGAAGACATGCACTCCGCCGACGTCGGTGCCGACGAGGGCGGGGTCGACGTCGAAGGCGGCCTCGAGGTGGAAGCCGTGGTTCTCAAAGCCGAAGTTGTTCACAAGGGCGTGGCCGAGGTTGCCGACGCCTATGAGGATGAGGGAAAAGCCGTGCTTCATGCCGAGTATGGAGGATATCTCCTCGCGCAGCTTCTGGACGTTATAGCCGTAGCCCTGCTGGCCGAACTCGCCGAAGCAGCTGAAGTCCTGTCTTATCTGCGAGGGGGTCAGCCCCAGCTGACGGCCCAGCTCGCCGGAGGAGATGCGGTCTATCCCCTGATAGGCGAGGTCGTCGAGCTTACGCAGGTAGCGCGGCATTCTCCTTATGACGTTATTAGAGATGTTGGCTCGCTTCATATGACATATCCTTCCCGTTTCGGTAGTCTGATAAAACTTTGACGTCAGTATATCATCTTTTTTAACAATCTTCAAGCCCTCTGCGGCGAATTAGCCCCGCGCGGCGCGGGAACTTTGGTGGTTGTAATTTCGGGGGCTTGTGTTATAATGTCTATAGACTGTCGAAAACGGCTGCGGCGTTCAGCCCGCCGTTTATTGACAGTCGACTTAGTATAAGCCGGAAAGGAAGAGCGCGATGTCCTCCGCCACCAGTGCCGGCGGGCGGCTCCCGCCGCTCGACCCGCGCCGTCTCTCCCACGCATACATTCTCGCCGCTCCGCAGGAGCTGGCCGTGCAGCTCGCGCAGCTGATGCTCTGCCGCTCGCCCGGCCGCCGCCCCTGCGGCGTCTGCGGCGACTGCCGCAAGGCCGCCGCCGGGATTCACCCCGACCTCATCACCGTCGCCAGGCAGCCCGACGACAAGGGCAGGCTCCGGCGCGAGATCGTCGTCGGCCAGATCCGCGCCGCCGCGGCGGACTCCGTCGTCCTCCCCAACGAGGCCGACTGCAAGGTCTATCTCATATCCGAGGCGGACAAAATGAACGAGCAGGCGCAGAACGCCCTGCTCAAGCTCCTTGAGGAGCCGCCCGCCCACGTCCGCTTCATACTCCGCGCCGATAACCCCGGCGCCCTGCTCGACACCATCCGCTCCCGCTGCATAGAGCTGGCCGTCCGCTCCGGCGCCGCCGCCTCCGGCGACAGGCGCGCAGACGAGCTGCTCTCCCTCGCCGCCGACGGCGACAGGCTCGGTATGCTCCGCCTCTGCCGCTCGCTAGAAGCGCTAAGCTCCGCCGAGCTGAGCGAGCTTATGGCCGGGCTGCTCTCCGCCTCCGGCGCAATGCTCGCCGGGCGCGCTGAGCGCGGCGCGCTCTCGCAGGAGCGCCTGAGCGCGCTCTACAATCTCTTCTCGCACTGTCTGGAGTGCCTGCGCGTCAATGTCGGCGTAAAACAGGTGCTCTCCCTCGTCGCAGCGCGCGCACCCGATTTAAATTTTGGAATGAGGAAATAGTTTTGACTGAAGTTGTTAGCGTTAAATTCAAAAACCGCGGCAAGCTCTACTACTTCTCGCCCGACGGCCTCAAAATCGACGACGGCGCCGCCGTCGTCGTCGAGACCTCCAAGGGCCTTGAGCTGGGCGAGTGCCGCCACGGCAACCACTGGGTCGCCGATGAGAAAATCGTCCCGCCGCTCCGCTCCGTCGTCCGCGCCGCCACCGAGGACGACCTCCGCGTCGCCCGCCTCGCCCGCGAGCGCGAGAAGGAGGCCTTCGGCATCTGCCAGAAAAAGATAGCCGCCCACGGCCTCGACATGAAGCTCGTCGACGTCGAGTGCAGCTTCGACGGCAGCAAGATCATATTTTTCTTCGCCTCCGAGGGCAGGGTCGACTTCCCCGACCTCGTCAAAGCCCTCGCGGGCGTCTTCCGCACCCGCATAGAGCTGCGCCAGATCGGCGTGCCCGACGAGGCCAAAATGCTCGGCGGCCTCGGCATCTGCGGCAGGCCCTTCTGCTGCAGCCAGTTCCTCGACGATTTCGCGCCCGTCTCCACCAAAATGGCCAAGACGCAGTCGATGTCCCTCAACCCCTCGAAAATCTCCGGCAGCTGCGGCAGGCTCATGTGCTGCCTCCGCTACGAGCAGGAGGCCTATGAGGAGCTGGTCAAAAACGTCCCCAAAAACGGCGCCTTCGTCCAGACCCCCCAGGGCTACGGCAACATCACCCAGATAAACCTGCTCCGCCAGAAGATAAAGGTCAAGCTCGACGGGGCCGACCAGTCCATCAAGACCTTCGAGGTCGGCGAGGTCGCCGCCGTGCCCGGCGGCAGGCCCAAGCCCGGCGCGCCGCTGCCCGACGTACTCAAAATCCAGTCCGCGCCGGAGGACGGCGAGGCCAAGCCCGAGACGCCCGCCCCCGCCGAGCCGGAGCTGAGCGCCGAAATCGCGGCCGAGGCCGCTCCCGCCGCGAGCGCGCCGGAGCTCAAAGCCCCCGCCGCGCCCGAAGCGCCCGCCGACGGCGAGAACCGCGAGCGCCAGCCGCGTCAGCGCCGCCGCAGCCGCAAGCCCCGCCAGAGTCAGGACGGCCAGAAGCCCCAGGGCGACAAGCCCGCCGCACCCCAGGGCGAGAAAAAGCCCCGTCAGAACCAGCCCAAAAAGTCCAGGGACGAGTCCGCCGCCCAGCCCCAGCAGGGCGAGGGTCAGCGCAAAGGCGACGGACGCCGCCGCTACTACCGCCGCAAGCCCAAAAGCGGAGGCGGCGCGCCCAAATCCGAATAAATCAGGAGGTCTCAACCGTGTCTTTCCGCGTCATCAGCGACGGTTCCTGCGACCTCGACAGCGAGTATGCTGCCCGGAGAGAGATCACCGTCGTCCCATTTTACATCACATTCGACCGCAGCAGGCATCTGCGCGAGGGCGTCGATATCGGCGTGCGCGACTTCTACGACCGCCTCGTCGCCGAGCCGGACGTCTTCCCCAGCACTTCCATGCCGTCCGTCGCCGACTATGCCGACGTCTTTGAGAAATTTGCCGCCGCGGGCGAGGACATCCTCTGCATATGCATCACCTCAAAATTCAGCGGCTCCTATAACTCCGCCTCCGTCGCGGCGGAGACGGTCATGGAGGAGCATCCCGGCGTCAGCATAAAAGTCCTCGACGCGCGTGTGAACACCGTCCTCCAGGGCATGCTCGTCTGCGAGGCCGCCGACATGCGCGACGAGGGTCTCTCCCTCGACGACGCCTTCGACCGCCTCACCGCCATACGCGAGAGCGGCCGCATATTCTTCACCATCGGCAACATGGAGTATCTCGTCCACGGCGGCAGAGTCGGCAAGGTTCTGCGCCTCGCGGGCTCCACGCTGAACATACGCCCCATTATCACGCTAAAAGAGGGCGAGATTTTCCCCTCCGGCGCCGCCTTCGGCCGGGCGCTCTCAAAGAAAAAGGTGCTCGAAAAGGCGCTCGCCCACCTCAAGGGCCTCGCCGACATAAATCTCTTCCGCTTCTGCGTCGGCTTCGGCTGGGACAGGAGCGAGGGTGAGGACTTCCTCGGCCAGTTCGTCTCCATGCTGCGCGGCCTCGGCTTCACCGGCTCCGTGCCGCTCTGCCAGATCGGCGCGACCATAGGCGTGCACACCGGCCCGCATCCGCTCGGCGTCGGCGTCCTCCAGCGGCACAACGCATAAATCGCTCATTTTCCGCCCCTCATTGGGGCGGATTTTTTTGCCTTTTTTCGTATTAAACCGGGTCACTCGGGGGGATAATATCTAACCGGACGGATTTTTTGCAAGTTTATGCTATTAATTCCTGCAAAAAGCCAAAATCCCCCCGTTTTTGATGATTTTCCCATCCCATTTCCCGCCTTTTCCCGACTTTCGTGATTGTGCACAATTTTTTCCGCCGCCCACCCGCCGCCGTCAGCGCCGATTTCACAAAGTCCGGCGCTTATTTTCGCCGCCGCTCATTCACGGGGCTTATAACGCCATTAGAACATCATACAAGCGCTCCCGGCGGCGGAGCTCCGGAGCGCCGTCCTCGGGGCGGCTAAATGAATCCCCGGATTTTTGTAAATTTATTATATAGACGAGTGAAAAATGTATTGAATTTACACAATAATTATGCTATAATTTCGTCTGGCAAATACAGGCCGGTCTCCCTCGCGGAGTCTGGCCCCGCTTTATCCAGCCGTGTTATCGGGTCCCCAGTTATAAACCGATAAGCATACATTATAGGGTTGACCGCAAAGGGTCAGGAAAGGAAGTTGTAAATGAGCAAAAAGTACGTGTATCTCTTCTCGGAGGGCAGCGGCAGCCAGCGCGAGCTCCTCGGCGGCAAGGGCGCTAACCTCGCCGAGATGACCAACCTCGGCATGCCCGTTCCCCAGGGCTTCACCATCAGCACCGAGGCCTGCACCCGTTACTACGAGGACGGCGAGAAGATTTCCCCGGAGATTGAGGCCGAGATTTTCGAGAACCTTGCCAAGATGGAGCAGATCTGCGGCAAGAAGTTCGGCGATAAGGAGAACCCCCTGCTGGTCTCCGTCCGCTCCGGCGCAAGAGTCTCCATGCCCGGCATGATGGACACCATCCTGAACCTCGGTATGAACGACGATGTCGCCGAGAGCCTCGCCAAGCAGAGCAACAACCCCCGCTGGGCTTACGACAGCTACCGCCGCTTCATCATGATGTTCTCCGACGTCGCCATGGGCTATGACCGCCGCAAGTTCGAGGACGTCATGGACGAGTTCAAGGAGAAGCGCGGCGTTCAGTTCGACGCCGGCCTCACCGCCGAGGACATGATGGGCATCGCCGAGCGCTTCAAAGAGCTGTACAAGCAGGAGTCCGGCGTTGACTTCCCGACCGACCCGAAGGTCCAGCTCCTCGCCGCCGCCACCGCCGTGTTCCGCAGCTGGAACAACCCCCGCGCCATCGTCTACCGCCGCATGAACGACATCCCCGGCTGGTGGGGCACCGCCGTCAACGTCCAGATGATGGCCTTCGGCAACATGGGCGATGACTCCGGCACCGGCGTCGCCTTCACCCGCGACCCCGCCACCGGCGAGAAGAAGCTCTACGGCGAGTTCCTCATGAATGCCCAGGGCGAGGACGTCGTCGCCGGCATCCGCACCCCGCAGAGCATCGACCAGCTCAAGGAGACCAACCGCGCCGTCTATGTTGAGTTCGTGTCCATCGCCAACAAGCTCGAGCAGCACTACCGCGACATGCAGGACATGGAGTTCACCATCGAGAAGGGCAAGCTCTACATGCTCCAGACCCGTAACGGCAAGCGCACCGCGCCCGCCGCTCTCAAGATAGCCGTCGACCTCGTGGCCGAGGGTATGCTCACCAAGG